>JAXJLC010000236.1:0-4329 GCA_036297365.1 Collinsella sp. | reverse complement strand
GCTCAAAGATGGAGCACGGGTGTCCCAAGCGATCGATGCCGCCGGAGGGCTTACGGCCGAGGCGGACGTGACAGGGCTTAACCGTGCGTCCAAGATCACAGATGGCCAAAAGATCTATGTTCCGACGGTGGGGGAGCAACAAGCGGCTGCGGCGGTCGGCGGGGCCGAAAGTAGTGCTGCCACGACCCCTGGCGCGGGGTCTTCGTCGGGGCTCGTGAACATCAATACGGCAAGTGCGGCGGAGCTGCAGACGCTCTCGGGCATTGGGCCTTCTATGGCTCAGTCGATTATCGATGAGCGGACAAAGAACGGTGCTTTTGCCTCAGTCGATGACCTGATGCGCGTATCGGGAATCGGTGAGAAGAAGCTCGCCAAAATCAAAGATTGCATCTGCGTATGAGCGCGCCCAAGCGCGAGCATGTGATGCCCCCGCGGCCCCTCATGCCATGGACGATGTCCTTGTGTGCCGGCCTGTGCGTTAGCTGTGTCTTGGTGCTCAACGTGGCCGCCGATGCGATGCTGGGGGAGCAGACATCGGCGGTCGGACCGCTTGTAGTTATTTCGGTTGCGGCGTCGCTGTGCATGGTGCTGGCTCGATCTTGTGAGCGACTTGTCTTGTGGTAACGTTGGCTATATGCCGCAGCTATCGGTTTGCTGACGGGCTCGATTGTTTCGGCGTGGTGGGCTGTGGGTGCGCTAAGTGCCACGAAGGCGCTCGACGGTCGAGCGGCAAGCAGTCTCGAGTTTGTCGTGCAGGGTGATCCGTCCATAAACGATGGGACGTATTCCTACACCTGCGAAACATGCGTGGACGGCAGGTGCTTGGGTGAGGTTCGTCTGTCGTGCGACCGCGAGCTTGGTGCCGGGTCTCATGTGCGCGTTATCGGCCGCGTTTCGCGCTTCGAGAACGATGCGTATGGGCGCTCGCGCGTGCTCCGAGGCGAGGTGCGCAAGGTTAAAGCCGTTCGGATTGTGTCGGTCGATGAGGGCTCTCCGGGGCCGCTGCTTCGGCTGCGAAATGGGCTGCTTGCGTCCATCGCGCCTGCGACCGACCCGGCGCGTGCGCTCATAGCCGGTGTCGTCTGCGGTCGTTCGGCCGAGCTGCGCGCCCAGCCGGCGGGCGACTGGTTTTCGGTAACGGGCACCGCGCATCTCATCGCTGTCTCGGGCAGCCATCTTGCCATCGTGGGGTTTGTGATTGAGGGTGTCTTGCAAAAGACTCGGTGTTCACGTGGTCTTCAGCGGGCGATATTGGCGATAACGCTTGTGGGCTACGCTGCCTTTACGGGTGCGTCTCCCTCGGCCGTGCGCGCGTGCTGCATGGTCTTCGCGACGCTTGTCGTAAACGGTGCGGGGCGTCGCCGGCATGGCGCATCGGCACTCTTCGTAACTATGTCCATCTTTGTGCTACTGCGGCCGACGGTGCTGTTCGAGATGGGCTTTCAGCTTTCATGTGCCAGCGTCTTTGCCATTCTGTGCTTTTGCCCCTATGCGACCTACGCTTTGAGTGAGTTGGGTGTGCCATCGGGCTTTGCCAGCATGCTTTCCGTCACGCTGTGCTCGCAACTGGCGACACTTCCCATTACGATTCCTGCTTTTGGTATTTTCTCACTCATTGCTCCGCTGTCGAATGTGGTCATCGGTCCGGTGGTGAGTCTCCTGCTTGCTGTGTCGATCGTGCTGGTTCTCTTTTCGCTCGTGGCGCCGTTGCAAGCTTGGGCGCTCGTGGTGCCCATGATTGTCGCTCGTTGCGCGCTGTTCTTCGAGCAGCTCTTTGCCGCCGTTCCGGGTGCATCCGTGAGCGTGCCGCCCGATAGCATGTGGATTTACCTTGTGCCGTGTTTTCTGGGGATCCTTCTAGTCTGGTGGCCGCGCCCGCAGGCACGGCCTATGGCTGCCGGGCTTGTCTGCTTGGCGCTCCTGGTGGGGATTCCGTACATCTACTGGGATCGCTTCGCTCCGCCTTCGGTGACGGTGCTCGATGTGGGGCAGGCCGATGCCATTCTTATACGCCAGGGTGGCGCAGTGGTGCTCGTTGACTGTGGGCTCGATGAGCGCGTGGTGTCGGCGTTGGTTCGCAATAACGTCCACCATATCGACGCCGTCTTCGTGACACATTGGGATGAGGATCATTGGGGTGGCCTTCCTGATGTGCTCGATCAGTTTTCGGTTGGAACCATTGTGGTCGCGGCCGATGCGCTTGACGGCGCGCCTGCTGAGGTCCTGAATCGCCCCGGCGTAACGTATCGGCAGGTGGCTTGCGGAGACACGGTCGATATCGGCGCGTTTCGGACACGTGTGATGTGGCCGTTTGACACGGTGGATGGCGAGGGCAATGAGGACTCTCTTGTTTTGCTGCTTTCCTATGCTCAGGAAGGCAAGAGCTTGCGCGTGCTCCTCACTGGTGATGCCGAACTCGATCAAGAGCGCGAGTTTGTACAGGAGGTGGGTGATATCGATGTGCTCAAGCTAGGGCATCACGGCTCAAAAGTTTCCGTCGACACAGACCTGCTGGGCACGCTTAAGCCCGAGCTCTCTATCGCGAGTGCGGGCGAGGGCAACCGCTACGGCCATCCATCCGATGCCTGCATCGATGCCGTTAAGGAAGCGGGTGGTGCGTTCGCATGCACCATCGAACACGGCGACATTACCGTCTTGCCGACCGCGAAGGGCTTTGCGATGCGATGCCAGCGACCGTGATGCTGCCGTTGGCGCGGGACCTGCCCGTGGGCTAAAATGGCACGGTACGAATTCGAGGGTCTGCGAGAGGGGAGCGCAATGTCCGAAACCGGTCTGCTGCCGGCATATCTGATCGTCGGTACCGACGGCGTCAAGCGCGATCACGCCGTCTCGCGTATGAAAGCGCGTCTGGAAAAGACGGGCATGGTCGAGTTCAACCTCGACGAGCGCGATATGACCAAAGACCCCGATATCGAGTCGATTATCGGATCGCTTAACACCTTTCCGATGGGCAGCGAGTTTCGCCTGGTAATCCTTGACGGCTGTTCAAAGCTCGCCAAGGCGGTCTCGGAGCCGCTTGTCGAGTATTTGGCGAGTCCCAGCCCCACAACGGTCTGCCTCATCATTGCCGACTCGCTTGCCAAGAACACACGCCTGTATAAGGCGATCGCCAAGATCGATAAGAAGGCCGTGATCGATTGCTCCGGCACCAAGCGCTGGGAGCTACCGCGTCGCGTGCAGCAGATGGCGACGCAGCGCGGCAAGTCGATCTCGACGGCGGTCGCCGAGGAGCTCGTCTCGCGTTCGGGCGAGAACACTCGCATGCTCGATAACGACTTGGCTAAGCTTGCCCAGATGGTCGAGGCGCCCCAGATTGAGCTTGCCGACGTTGAGCGCTGGATTGTACGTACGGCCGAGGTTCAACCCTGGGACTTTCTCAATGCGGTCTCGGCACGTGACATGCGACGCTCGCTCGAGCTTTTCAATCTATTGCCCGCCAAGAGCTACGTGTGGACTTACACGTTGCTGTGCGGCCGCATCCGCGAGCTTATCGTCGCCAAGGCGCTCGATGCGCGCGGACAGGGTCGTGAGCTGGCCGCAACGCTCAAGCTCCAGTCCTGGCAGGTCAAGAATCACTTGACCTGGGCACGTCGCTTTTCGATGGCAGAGCTCGTCGCGGCGCTCGAGGGGGCGGTCGATGTAGAGCTCGCGCTCAAGGGTTCGGCCGATTCTGAGGCCGCGCTTTTGCTCTGGATTACGAACATCTTGAGAAAATCGTGATGATACCTGCCTATTTGACAAATTCGTTCTATCCCTTTGAGGGGGAGCGTGCTATAGTAGGCGCTTGCATGACCTCACCGTGTCTCAGAGGTGTCATACATTTTTTGCAAGGAACTCGAAAGGAACTCCAGAAGTGGCAAACATCAAGTCTCAGAAGAAGCGTATCCGCACCAATGAGGCAGCTCGCATGCGTAACAAGGCTGTCAAGTCCGAGCTCAAGACGCTGACCAAGCACGTCCAGTCCGCCGTCGCCGAGGGCGACGCCGAGAAGGCCCAGGCTGCCCTCAAGACCGTCACCAAGCGTCTCGACATGGCTGCCGCCAAGCATGTTATCCACAAGAACCAGGCTTCCAACCGCAAGTCCGGTCTTGCCAAGCTCGTGAACAGCATCAACGCTTAAGTTGTAAATTTCACACCACACAGATTACGCGCATAAATGGAGCCTGTTTTATGGAACAGGCTCCATTTTTTGTACCGCTCGGGTAAGATAGTCCGCATGAATACTTCAATTGACATTTCCCACATCCGCAACTTCTCGATTGTTGCGCACATCGACCATGGCAAGTCCACGATCAGTGACCGCATTCT
>JAXJLC010000235.1:0-2261 GCA_036297365.1 Collinsella sp. | reverse complement strand
TCTCAAAGGTGTTCCAGTCGGACTTGCCGGGCTGGAAGAACAGCGGCTGCATCTCGTGGACCAGGGCGCCGGTCGTCGCACGAGCGTCTTCGCGCTCGTCCTTGACGATCTCATAGTCGGTGCCCTCAGCAAGCGGAGCCATGAAGTAATCGCGGCCCTGGACATAGCGCGACCACTGGTGCATACCGGCCTCGCTAATCTCCTCGCCGTAGGTCTTGGCGACGTCGAACTTGCCGTCGGTGTACTCGGCAAAGCCCTTCTCCTTAGGCATGGACTCGATGCCCTCGGAGTGGAGGCAGTTCTCGGTGTCGTCGAGGTCGACGTCATAGGTGAGGTTGCCGATGTTGGGATTGAGCGAGGCGATATCGTCGGTGAGCCTCATGGCGATCCACTGATGGCCGGAAAGCGCTGCAAACAGCCAGGTCTCGTTGTTGTCGGCAATGATGATCTGGTCGTTGGAGCAGACGCCCTGCTCGTCAATCAAGCTGCCGAGGAGCTCGACACCCTCGCGGGCCGTGGCACTCTCGCCCAGAATGACGCTGGCGTAGTTGTACTCGCCGATGCCGGTCTCCTCGGTGACGGGGTCGGCTTCCTCTGCCTTCTCGTTATAGGAGGTGCTCAGCGTGGCAGAGCAGGAAACGCCCTTTTCGTTGATGCCAGCCTCGGAATATGCGTCGTAACGATCTTCCCACTGAGAGGGGTTGTCGCGAACGAAGGTGTAGCGGTAGGTTGCGCCCTTGGACTTGTACTCAAAGCCGGACTCGACCGAGGTGTACTTGCTGCCGTCCTTGTGTGCGGGCTCGATGCCAAAGTGCTTGATGTAGCGCGGGCCGAAGTCCTCGGAGCGTCCGTAGTACGTGTTGCCGTCTGCCGTGAGCTGGCTGCCCATGTAGATCTGGGTGCAAGCGAGCGCCGAAGTCGGCATGGCCATAATGGCCGCTGCTCCAAATGCAAGGCCGCAGCCGAGCTTCTTGAGCGTGTTGACAGGATGAGTAAACCTCATGATCCCTCCCAACTGTTGAAACCCCGCGAAACCGTACGGAGTTTCAGCTAATAAATACATCTACTAGCCTAAAGGAAGTGTAAAGAGTATTCATTCGACAACAGCTTTTACTCGATGAGCGTGAAGAAATATACGATGAGCGGATAATAATACTCATTTTATTGCTTTAGTTAAATAAAGGCACCCTGCATTTACTGTAGCTGAATAAAGCGCCAGACAATGCTCAAAAAGAAAACTCTCCCGCTGTTTAGGATTTGCATAAACAACGGGAGAGTCGATAACTGGATGAATATCATACCAATGTGGATTTACTTCTTTCGGCGGTGAATCACATTGATGGCGTAACCGACGAGCATGGCCAAGACGATGACGATAAAGCCAATCAGGGGATTGTCGTTCATGGGGCCCTCCTATTTTCCGAGTGGTGAAAATTCGTCGACGATGAGATCGAGGCATTGCGGCAGTGCGCGGGCGCCAAAGACGCCGGAGTTGCTGGAGATGATCTCGCCATCGAACTGCATGCCCAGCGATGGCGTGCAGGTGATCTTGGCTTCCTTGGTCTGGATGATCTTAAACTGCGGACGGCCGAGCAATTTGCCAGCGGGGTCGAGCGCGGCGGTAATTACCGTGGGGAGCAGCTGCACCGTGCGTACGGGCTCAATAACGACGATGTCGACCATGCCGTCGTCCATGCGGCAGTTAGGGAATAGGTTGATGTCGTTTTGGATGACCGAGGTATTGCCTGCCATGCAGCAGATGCCGTCGAGCTCCTCGACGATGCCGTCGTGCTCAATGGTGAAGTGTGCCACCGTGGGGTTGGGCGTAGCGAGCGCGGAGAGGAAGTAGGCGATCTCGCCAATGTCGTTTTTGGTGGGAGCGGCCTTCATCATGATCTCGGCGTCGAAGCCCGAGCCGGCGATGATGATAAAGCCGTGGCGCTTCTCGTTACCGTTCTCGTCGAGCCAAAAGAGCTCACCCATGTCCACCTTGACCGTGCGGCCGGCGCGGCAAGCCTTGGCGAGTGCCGCCGCCTCGGGGGCATTGCCGATGTTGTTAAAGAACAGGCAAGCCGTGCCGGAGGGGAAGACGAGCGTAGGGACACCGCACCCGCGCATCTGGTCGAGCACGTTGGAGACGGTGCCGTCGCCACCCGAAACGACCACGCGATCGAACTCACGAACGTCCGCTACCGCGTCCTCGGGCTCCATGCCATCGCCGATAAAACGCATCACGACCTCGTCGCCGCCCTGTGCAAGGG
>JAXJLC010000234.1:0-11221 GCA_036297365.1 Collinsella sp. | reverse complement strand
CCTCAACCTTCTCGGAGGGCTTGGGGCCCTTGGAGATTACTAGGTTCACCTTAGTGCCCTTGGCCTTCTTGGTGTTACCGTTGGGCGTCTGCTCGGCGACCTTGCCCTCGTCGACGTCGTCGTTGTAGCTCTGATCGACGGTGCCAACCTCGAGGCCGGCCTCCTTGATCAGCTCGACGGCAGTCTGCTGGTCCTTGCCCAGCACGTCGGGCACGGTGACCTGCTCGCCGCCAAAGAGTCCTGTGGCAAAGGCCACCACGATGCCGATGACGGCAACCGCTGCCACCACGGCGGCGATGATCTTGTTCTTGTTGGATTTGGGCTCTTCGACCTCGTAGGAGCCGGTGGAGCCCGAAACCGAGCTACGGGCGGTATTCTGGCCGCTCACGCCCGAGACGGGACGCACCATGGCGCGCGTCTGATCGGAAAGCTCGCGAGTCTTGGTGGCGCCCAGTTCACCGGGGGCACCGATGATGCGCGTGGGCTCCGAGACGTTGACGGCACGGCCCGACAGGTAGCTGTTGAGCACCTGACGCAGCTCGTCGGCCGTCTGGAAGCGGTTTGCGGGGTCCTTCTCCATGCACTTGAGGATGATGCGCTCAAGGTCGGCGTCGACACCGGAGTTGATCTGGCTCGGCGGGATGGGGAGCTCGTTGACCTGCTTGAGCGCGACCGAGATGGCGTCGTCGCCGTCAAAGGGTACGCGGCCGGTGGCGCACTCGTACATGACGACACCCAGCGAGTAGATATCCGAGGTGGGGCCGAGGTCCTGGCCGCGGGTCTGCTCGGGGCTTACATAGTGGGCGGTGCCCAGCACGTTGTTATCCTGCGTGAGATGACTGTTCTTAGCGCGTGCGATGCCAAAATCCATTACCTTGATGTTGCCGTCAGGCAGCACCATGATGTTTTGCGGCTTAATGTCGCGGTGGATGATCTCGTGCTTGTGTGCGACCGAAAGCGCGGAGCTGATCTGCGAGCCGATCTGCGCGACCTTCTTGGGGTCGAGGGCGCCGTGGCTCTTGATGCCGCTCTTAAGGTCGGTACCGCGCAGGTACTCCATGACGATGTAATAGGTGTCGCCGTCCTTGCTCCAATCGTAGACGCCCACGATATAGGGGGAGGAGAGGCCGGCTGCTGCCTGGGCCTCCTGCTTAAAGCGTGCGGCGAAGGTCGCGTCGCCGGCATACTGCGGCAGCATGATCTTGACGGCTACCGTGCGGTCGAGGACCTGGTCCTGTGCACGGTAGACGGTCGCCATGCCGCCTGTTCCCACCTTATCCTTGAGGAGGTATCTTCCCCCGAGGACCCTCTGTTCCATTCCTGCTCCTAACATAACTATTCGCTCAACGATGTGTGTAGTACCTACGATGTGGCCGCTGGGGCCGTGTGACGCGTTGCCGCTAACCCTTAGGCCGCGGCGCGCCTCGGGTGTCCGATTCGATCATGGGCATCACGCTCCCTGTGCGGCAAGCGCCGCGGTCAGGACGATACCGGCGATCTTGGCGGCCTCGACGTCATGCTTGTCGAAATCCTCCAAGGCCACCGAGATGGCGACCGTGGGTGAATCGTAAGGTGCAAAGCCAACGAACATCGAGTTGACGTTGGTGCCGCCGGTCTCGGCCGAACCGGTTTTGCCGGCGACCTTGACGCCCGGAATCTGGGCATCGGTACCGGTACCGGACTGGACAACCGCGAGCATAGCCTGCTTGACCTGGTCGGCCGTGGCGGAGCTGACGGCCTGACCAAGCGAGCGGGACTGCGTGGTCTTGACCACGGTTCCGTCCGGGGCGAGTACCTGGGCTACAAAGTACGGGTCCATGACCACGCCGCTGTTAGCGATGGCGGCGGCAATCACGGCGTTTTGCATGACGGTGGTCTGCGGGCCGGGCGTGTGGTCCATGCCGACAGGCTGGCCGGCGCCGGCCCAGGCGGTCTCCCACTCGGTCATGAGCGACGGGTCGGCCATGATGGAGGCCGCGGAGGTCAGGTCCTGGCCGAGCTTTTGGCCGTAGCCAAAGGCGTTGGCAAACTGCACGAGCGTGTTTGCGCCAACTTCGTTTGCCACCTGGCCAAAGACGACGTTGGAGGACACGGCAAAGGCCTGCTGCAGGCTGATGGTGCCGTAGCTCTCGTTGGCATAGTTGGTGACCGGTGCGTTGCCGATGTCCATGGAGCCGGGCGCCTGGTAGGTGCTGGTAAGGCTGGCGGTACCGGTCTCGAGTGCCGCGGAAAGCGTAACGACCTTAAACGTTGAGCCCGGCGTGTACAGCGCGTCCATGGCGCGATTGTACATGGAGCCGTCCTCGCCGCCGCCCGTCTGCAGCAGGGCATCGATGTTGGTGTTGTCGTAGGTGGGCGAGCTGGCACATGCGAGCACCGCGCCGGTACGCGGGTCGATGACCACTACAGCGCCCTTAAAGCCCTTGAGCGCCTGCTCGGCAGCCGTCTGGATGCGCGAGTCGATGGTGAGCTTGGCGGTGTTGCCCGGCTGGGTCTGGCCCGCGAGCGACGCGATGGCGTTGTTCCAGCTGGAGTAATCCTTAGAGCCGGTGAGCGTGTCGTTCATGACGCTCTCGATGGCGGTGGTGCCATACTGCTGGCTCACATAGCCAACCACGTGCGCTGCCAGGTTACCGTTGGGGTAGGAGCGTACGTAGGTGCCGTCCTCCTGCTGCAGCGACTCGGCCAGCGTCACGCCGTCGGACGTGATGATGGAACCGCGCTGGATGTACTTGGAGCGGGCGATGGTGTGGTTGTTGGTCGGCATGTCCTGATAGTCCTTGGCCTTGATGACCTGGACATAGGTGAGGTTGCCGATAAGGATGGCGAACAGCGCCGTAAAGGCGAGCACCGCGCGGGTTAGACGGTTGGCGAGCGCCACGCGGCCGAGCACACCGGATTCAGGTGTGTCGAGCAGGCGACGGCGCATGCGCGAGCCGACGGAATGGCTGCCGCTGCCGTAGGAAGACGAGGTGGCAAAGCGCGTGCCCGTCGGGGCGGCGGCAGATGCGACCTGATCATCGGTGATGGCGGCCATGGTGCCGGTGCCGGTAAGCTCGGCCTCGCGTCCGGTCGCCTCGTCACCGGCGCGCAGCAGGAGCGCGACGATGATAAAGCTCGCCAGCAGAGAGGAGCCGCCCTGGCTCATAAAGGGCAGGGTGACGCCGGTCAGCGGGATCAGGCGGGTTACGCCGCCAACGATCAAGAAGGCCTGGAAGCTGATGGCGGCCGTAAGGCCCGTGGCGCTAAAGGCAGCGAGGTCGGATTTAGCGCGGGCAGCCGTGGTCAGGCCGCGAACGGCAAAGAGCATAAAAAGGATGAGCACGGCGCCGCCGCCCAAAAGGCCCATCTCTTCGCCGATAGCCGAGAAGATAAAGTCGGACTCGACGACAGGGATGTTGTTGGCCATGCCGTTGCCGATGCCAACACCGACCAGGCCGCCATCGGCAAGCGAGAAGAGCGACTGGACGATCTGGTAGCCCTGCCCCTGGGCGTCCTTAAACGGATCGACCCAAACTTGGAAGCGCACCTGAACGTGAGACAGGAACTTGTAGGCGCCCACGGCTCCGACGGCTAAGAGCGCAAGGCCGATAACGACATACGAAAAGCGCCCCGTGGCAACGTAGAGCATCAGCAAGAAGATGGTGTAGAACAGCACGGCCGAACCCAGATCGCGTTCGAAGACGACGACGAGCAGGCACACACCCCACACGGCAAACAGCGGCAGCAGCAGTCGCAGGCGAGGGATCTTAAAGCCCAGGATCTTGCGGTTGGAGATGGAGAGCAGCTCGCGGTTCTCGGCCAGGTACCCGGCCAGGAACAGCACGATAAAGACCTTGGCGAACTCGCCAGGCTGGATGGTAAAGCCCGCGATGCGAATCCACAGTTTGGAGCCCGAGATCGTGGTGCCGATAAAGATGGGCAGCATCAGCAGGATGATGCCGATAATGCCAAAGGTGTACTTGTAGCGCATGACCACGTCGAGGTTTTTGACCAGTGCGAGCGTTCCCACCATCAGGGCCACCGAGACAAACAGGATGATGAGCTGTGAGATGGCGAGAGCGGGGGCGAGACGCGTCACGAACGTGATGCCGATGCCCGAAAGCACAAAGACAATGGGCAGGATGGCGGGGTCGGCACCGGGCGCCAAGATGCGCACGGCAATGTGGGCCGCGGCAAAGGCGGCAAAGAGGCCGATCGGCACGGCGAGCGTCTCAAAGGAGATGGCGGCGCCCGCGGTGAGCACGTACATCGCATATAGCAGGATGACGGGGAACGCCGAGGCGATGAGCAAGAGCAGCTCGGTGTTGCGGCGACTCATAAGCGGCACTCCCTTTCTAATTCTTATCGGAGGCTTCGGCCTCGGCGGACTGTTCGGCGGTTTTCTCGGAATCTGATTCGGAGGTCGATCCCTGATTGGTGTTGTCGCGAATCGTTTGCGCGTCGATCACCTGGCGGGTCTGCTCCTCGTCGATCTGGTGGCGGTACTTGGATATCGTGTCCTGCGCATCGTCGACACTTGTTTGCGGAATGCCCGCCTTGAGGCGGTTTTGCGTGTCTTCGGGCAGGTCGGACAGCTTGATGCTGGTTTCGCTTTCGAGCCAGTGGAGCTTGAGTCCGAGTGGCTTGCCGGGCAGGCCGCGCCAGACGGCGACATTGCCCTGGTAGGTACCAAGGTAGTACGAGCCGGTGACACCCGTGTAGGCCCAGATGCCAGCTGCCAGCACAAAGACGAGGGCCAGGATGGCGGCGATAGTAACGTTGCGGCGACGCACGCGTTGCGCCTCGCGCATGACGCCATCGTCAACCAGGTCAACGACTACTACGGTCACGTTGTCGTGGCCGCCGGCGGCAAGCGCCGCGTCCACTAGGTTGTCGACGCAGATTTGCGCGGTTGAGGACTGCGTGGCGATGTTCTCGATATCGCTATCGGGAATCATGCTCGAGAGGCCGTCGGAGCACAGGATCAGGCGGTCGCCTTCCTCGATATGCAGAGTGAAGTGGTCGGCATACATGGCGGGGTCCGAGCCCAGCGCACGGGTGATGACCGAACGGTTGGGGTGGACGCGAGCCTCGTCTGCCGTGATCTCGCCGGCGTCCACGAGCTCCTCCACGTAGGAGTGGTCGCGGGTCACGCGGATGAGCGTGCCCTCGTGGAGCAGGTAGGCGCGAGAGTCACCCACGTGAGCGATGGCGAGCGTGTCGTTTTCGATATAGGCGCAAGTGGCTGTGCAGCCCATGCCGGGCTTGCCCAGGCCATTCAGGGCCGCCTCGATTACGGCGGCGTTGGCTGCCTCGACGGCTGCGGCCAGGCGTGCTGCGTCGGCAGACTGCGGGGCCGTCTTGGCGATGGTCTCGACAGCGATAGAAGAGGCCACCTCGCCGGCGGCGTGACCACCCATGCCGTCGCATACGCAAAAGAGCGGCGACTGCACCAGGTAGGAATCCTCATTGTGCGGACGCACGCAGCCAACGTCGGAGCGGGCGCCCCACATGAGTTGCGTGGTGGTGCCGGCATCATAGGTCGAGTCGGTCTCGATGCGCTCCTCGGTCAGGGGCTCAAAGCTCATGGTCGAGCCGGGGTCTTTGAGCTTGGCCTCAACGGCGGCAACGTCGATCTCGGCGGTGTCACCGGGAGAGACGGTGTCGGTCTCGGCGTTTGATTCGGAATCGCCGGTGTCCGGGGAGTCGGGCTCCTCGGAAACGCGGGCGGTCGACTCGTCGTCTTGCGGGCTGACGTCTATAGGCTCGGGCGCCGGCGTAGACGCGGGCGCAACCTCGGATGCCGGGGCTATGGGAAACGCCGGCGCGGCGGGCTCGGGTGCCGCAAACGCCGCAGCGCTCTCGTTGATTGCCGCGGCGACGGGCTCTGCAAAGTGAGCTGGCGCCGGGGTTGCTTCGGGCGCTGTGGGCTGTTCCGCAGCATGTGCGCCGATGGGCGCCGCTGCGGCATCATCTTCGTCCTCGTTATCGGCGAGATCCGAAATATCATGCGTTACATGCGAAAGAGGCAGGGAGAACACGGTGTCCTCGGGTTCCACGGGTGCGGAGCCCGCTGGAGCGGCGTGGGCCGGCGCAGCTGTGGCGGCGGCCGGTGCCTCGGTCATAGTTGCGGACTTGTTCTCCTCGTCGATCATCGACGGTTCACCTTCATGACCACGTCGCCAATCTGGACTTCGTCGCCTTCGCGCAGCGTCGCGGGCTCCACCAGCTGGCGGCCGTTGACGAGCGTGCCGTTAAGCGAGTTGAGGTCCTCGATGATGAGCGCCGGGCCCTGCAGCGAAAAGCGCGCATGCGAGGCCGAGACGAATGGTTCGTTGATGCAGATGTCCGAAGATGGCGAGCGACCGACGATGACGGGGCCGAGCATGTCAACGTGGATGCCGCGGATACCGCGCGGACCCTTGTCCACATCGATCGTCCAGATAGCCGAGTCGCGGCGCTGTCCGCGCACAAGTCCCACGCCGGTCTTCATGACGGCGAATAGGAAGATATAGAGCAGGGCGACCAGGACGATGCGGCCTGCAAAAAGGACGATATCGATGTTCATAAGCGACTATCCCCTAAATTCAAAGGTACTCAGGCCAAACGTCAGCAGATCGCCGTTGCGCAGCGGGCAGCGCGTAATGCGGCGGTTGTTGACGAGCGTGCCGTTGGTGGAATTGAGATCCTCGATCGACCAATCCGAGCCCGTAAAGGTGAGCTGGGCGTGGCGGCGCGACACGTTGGGGTCGCGCAGGGCAATGTCGGAAACTGAGCGCTCGCGACCGATGGTCACCTGTGCGGAGGTGATGCTATGGCTCTCGCCGCTCACGACGTCGACGAGCTGGGCGAGCGGGCGCTGCGGGGCGCGAGTGCTCGCCATGTTGGAAGCGATGCCGGCTGCGGCGCCTAGGCCCACGGCGGCACCGGTCGCGGCGGCTCCGCCCATGCCGGCAAGCGCGTCGCGCGAGACGGTCTGCGGCACCGGGATGGGTGCGGCGGCGGGGTCGGGGACGCTAGGCGCGAAGGGGTCTGCCACGGCAAGCGGGTCGGGAGCGGCGGCGCGAGGCGTCGGCTGCTGCTGGGGCATGGCGGCGGGGCGCTGCTGCTGCGGGGCGGCAAACTGCTGCTGGCCGGCGCGCGGGGCGCTGGCGGCGCGGCTTGCGGCCGAGTTGTTCTGTCCCAGGCCGTTTTGGTAGGCGCGCTCTTCCTCGTACAGGCGGCCGAGCGTGGGCGCATCGACGTTCTCAGCAAAGACCGAGAACTTGCCGGCGCGCAGCTGCGGATCGATCATAAAACGCACGAGGGGCTCGCCGACAAAGACATAGCGGCGCTTTTCGGCCTGCGCCTTCACAAACTCGCGGACCTCGCGCGAAAGCTCGGGGTAGAACGGGGCGAGCATGGGATCGTCGTCGGCGGCGATAAGGATGGTATAGAGTGCCGGCGCCGTGTTGACGCCGTTGATCACCAGAGTCTGATCCTCCATGTCGCGAGCGGCCTGCTTGGCAAGCTTCTTAAAGGAGAACGGGGCACGGGTGGCACCGAAGATGCCGGCCACGTGGTCCTCGAAGATGTTCAGGAAGTTCACGAAAGATCACTCTCCGTATAGGTTCTTTGGTATCCGAGCAAATATAGGCATATCCCAACGATTATAGAGGATAGGGTTCCCGCAACCGCCGCCTTGGCGATGACCGCGGCTGCAAGGCTGGCAATTTCCATATGGTGTGCAAGACAGGACGCCGCTGCGCAGCCGATGCCGGTGACAGCGATGGCGGCGATTGCGACAAGGTTTGAGCCCTGATCGGCACGCTTGGCATGGGTATTGAGCAGCGCAGATGACGCTGCGGCAGTTGCCGCGACCAGCACAAAGGCAGCCCAAAGGAGCGGGTCTCCCAGCGCTGCGGCAACGTTACCGAGCCCCAGCACGCCTCCGGCTGAAAGCGCGACCGTGGCCAGACGGGCAAAAAGCGCGCCCATGCCCGTTGCCGCGGCGGCGCTTGCCGGGCCGAGCCAAAATGACGCGACGCCGGCGGCGACCCCAGCTGCCAGGAAGGTATTGCCGGTCAGACAGCCAAGCGCGAGTGCACAGGTGAGCGCGGCGCTCGCGGCAGCCTCGGTGCGACCCCAGGCAATCCACCAACCGGACATGGCGGCGGCAAAGATCACCGCGACGGGCAACATCGACAAGATGCCCTGCGCCTGCATGGTGGCGTTGGCCATGAGCACCAAAAAGCCCACAGCCGAGATGGCCGAGCCAATCTGGGGGGCCAGGCCAGCCGCCGCTCCGATCGCGATGGCCGCAATGACCAGGCCGGGAAGCGCCGCGACCCCGGCCGTTTGCATCAGCAAAAAGCTATAGGTGCCGCACGTTAGCGCCGAGATAGTGCGCATGGTGTAGTCGCGCGCATGGCTCCAGCGCGTGCCCGCCCAGCCGAGTGCGGGGTCGACCTCGATGGCGTCGTCCTCGTAGTGCGACGGCTCGATATCGTCGAGCTCCTGCTCGTCATCCGAAAGTTCGCCAACCATTTGCTCCAGGCTGCGACGGCCCTCGCGCACGCTGCCCAGACCGGCAAGGAGCTGGTCGCAAAATGCCTCGATGCTGTTGGGGCGGTCCTGCGGCATGGGGGAGAGCGCGCTCATGAGCGCGGCCTCGGCTCCCGGGGGGAAGTGTGGTATCAGCTCGCTGGGATAGGTGGCGCCGCCGATGATGCGGCCGAGCGAGCCGGCGGGCGTGGCCGCCATAAAGGGAGCGCTGCCGCACAGGCCCTCGTAGATCACACAGGCGAGGGCAAAGACATCGGCGCGCTCGTCGACCGTGCCGGTCTCGATATCGAGCTGCTCGGGCGGCATGTAGCCGATGGTGCCGCCGCGCGAGCCGCCAAAGCCGCCGGCAGACGACAGCCGCGCCATGCCAAAGTCGGTGAGCTTTACATTGCCCGAATGGTCGATAAGCACATTGGCGGGCTTTATGTCCAGATGAAGCACGCCGTTTGCATGGGCAAAGGTGAGTGCCTGACCCAGCGCGTCGGCAATAGCTGCGGCCTCGTCAAAGGTAAGTGAGTGGCCGTCCACGCGGTGCAAAAACTCGGCCAGCGACATGCCATCGACATATTCCATAACCAGGTAGGCATAGGCTGTGTCGTGCGTAAAGTCGATGACCTGCACGATATTGGGATGTTGAAGCATGGCGGCGGTGTGCGCCTCGCGCAGGACATCCATGATGTCGCTGGCGGGCATGCCGGCACCGTTGATAAGGGGGATACGCTTAATGGCGACGCGGCGGCGCAGGTGCGTGTCGCGGCAGATCTCGATGGAGCCAAAACCGCCGGTCGCAAGTGTCTCGAGCGGCTGGTACCGCTTGAGCAGCTCGCGAGAGCTGGTGCCCTCCAAGGGAACGTCCGGCGAGAACCGGGCGGTATGTTGCGAGAAAAGCGGCATGGCCAACCCTCGTGCGTTTAAAGTTCGTTTGCGAGCGGCGGGCGCGGAGCCGAGCCGTTCGCGGTGGCATAGATGCTGCTAGTGTAGCACGCGCAGGTGGGCGACATTCAATTTAAGCTCCGTCTGGGGTCTGGACCTTGCGTCCGGCCTAGCGCTTCTTCTTGTTCTTCTTCTGCTTGCGCTGCTTGCCCTTGGTCTCCTGGGGCTTGTCGCCCTGCTTGGCCTCGGCGGCGGCCTTCTCGGCCTTCATTTTCTTCTTCTTGGTCTCGATGCGGAGTTTTTTGTTGATGCGGGCCTTGAGGAAGGGGCCGAACTGCTCGGCATCGCCACGGACGAAGGTGTCCTTGGGGATCGTCACGCCCTGGTCGGCGAACATGGCCACAAAGATGCGCTCGCCGTCGAGCACGTGGTCGAGCTTGTCAAACGGGAAGAACTGTGACTTACCGCTCTTGCCCCAAACCATCAGGCCGTCCTCGTTGGCGGCGACGCGGCGATAGCGGCCACCCATTGACTCGTCGGCCTCAACGGCGTCGATAAAGTCGCGGGCGAGGGTGTGGTGCAGGTTTTTGCTCCACCAGGCCAAAAAGGCGCCGAATACGATCAGGACGACGCCAAACTTGATCCAGTTGCCGCCGGCCACCAGCATGCCGATGCCGATGAGCGCGGCAATTGCCGCGGCGACATACAGCGAGCCGCGACGCCTGGGCGAGGCGACCAGACGGGCGAAGTCGGTGACCAGGTCGTTTTCGTACTGGTACTCGTTGAGGTACAGGATGCCGTCGTCGGCTGCGGCCTGCTTCTCGAGCGCGACCTCGACCTGGTCGGCTGCTTCGGAGGGAACGAGGTTGCTCTCTGCGTCTGCCATGCTCTTTGGACTCCTATCGCGGCGGGCTCGCCGTACGGGTTATTATGAATGCAGTATGCCGTGCGACCGCTTGGCCGTCGCGGCAACAAGACTCAGTATACCCGGGGGAGCACCCATGGAATCGTTGTACCGAAAGTATCGCCCGCTCACCTTCGACTCTGTGGTGGGCCAGCAGCATATCGTCTCGACGCTCGAGCACGCCATCACCGAGGGGCGCCTGTCCCACGCCTATCTGTTCTGCGGACCGCGCGGCACGGGCAAGACCACCATGGCGCGCATTCTGGCCAAGGCACTGCTGTGCCGCAATGCCGAGGCGGCGCGCGCCGAGGGTGCAAGCGGCTGCATGCCCGACGGCACTTGCGAGGAGTGCGAGCTCATCGCCGAGGGCAACCACCCGGATGTCTACGAGCTCGATGCTGCAAGCCGTACCGGCGTGGACAACGTGCGCGAGGAGATCATCAACTCCGTCAACTTTGCCCCGGTGCGCGGCAAGTACAAGATCTATATCATCGACGAGGTCCACATGCTCACGACGGCGGCGTTCAACGCGCTGCTCAAGACGCTCGAGGAGCCGCCGGCGCACGTGATCTTTGTGCTGTGCACTACCGACCCGCAAAAGATTCTGGAGACCATCCTCTCGCGCTGCCAGCGCTTCGATTTCCACCGCATCGGCAACGAGGATATCGAGCATCGCCTGGCATACGTGTGCGAGCAGGAGGGCTTCGATTACGACGACGAGGCGCTCGCCATCGTGGCGCGCCATGCCAAGGGCGGCATGCGCGACGCGCTCTCCACGCTGGAGCAGCTGAGCGTTTTTGGCAACGGCGCCGTGCATGCGGACGACGCCCGCTCGCTTTTGGGCGAGGTTTCGGACCAGATCCTGGGCGAGTTTGCCCGCGCCATCGCCGAGCGTGATATTGCTGAGCTCTATGGACT
>JAXJLC010000233.1:0-2882 GCA_036297365.1 Collinsella sp. | reverse complement strand
GGCTCCGAGCTGCTCGAGCGCCTGGGTAAGGCCGCCAAGGGCGAGGGCGACAGCCGCAGCTGGCCCATGTTCACGAGCTGCTGCCCGGGCTGGGTACGCTTTGTGAAGGCGCGCTACCCGGAGTTTGTCGACAGCCTGTCCACGTCCAAGTCGCCGCAGCAGATGTTCGGCGCCATCGCCAAGACCTACTACGCCAAGGTGCTGGGCGTGGAGCCCGAGCGTCTGTTTGTGGTGTCCGTGATGCCGTGCACGGCCAAGAAGGCCGAGTGCGCGCTGCCGAGCATGGTGGGCGAGGACGGCACGCCCGATGTGGACGTTGCGCTGACGGTGCGCGAGACGGTGCGCATGATCCGCGCGAGCCACGTGAGCGTCGACACGCTGGTTGAGGAGCCGCTCGACACGCCGCTGGGCTTTGGCACGGGCGCGGGTGTGATCTTTGGCGCCACGGGCGGCGTGATGGAGGCTGCCGTGCGCTCGGCCTATTACCTGGTGACGGGCAAGAACCCCGACGCCGACTTCTTTACCGATGTGCGCGGCCTGGACGGCTGGAAGGAGGCCGTGGCCGGTATCGATGGCACCAAGGTGCGCGTCGCCGTGGCGCACGGGCTAGGCAACGCCGCCCGTCTGCTCGACGCGATTCGCGACGGCCGCGTGAGCTATGACTTCGTTGAGGTCATGGCATGCCCGGGCGGCTGCGTCGGTGGCGGCGGTCAGCCCATCCACGACGGCTGCGAGCTGGCAGCCGAGCGTGGCCAGGTGCTCTGGGGTCTGGATGCCGCTGCGGACATTCGCTTCTCGCACGAGAATCCCGATGTCCAGGCGTGCTACCGCGAGTTCTTGGGCGAGCCGCTCTCGCCGCTGGCCGAGGAGCTGCTGCATACCGACCATCACGCATGGACGATGCCTAACGAGGGGACGTGCTAGCGATGCGCGCGTTTGATTTTGAGATGTCGCGCCGGGGGTTTGCCTCGGCGCTCGCCGCGGGCGCCCTGTCGCTTGCGCTCGCGGGCTGTGGCGGCGGGGCTGCCGGTACCGGGTCCGCCGCGGGCTCGGCTGCCGGGTCTGCTGCTGACGGTGCCGCTGCCGAGCCGGTTGAGGTGCACGTCGCCTCGCTCAAGGGTCCGACGTCGATGGGTCTGGTGCAGTTTATGGACCGGGCGGCCGATGGTGAGACGGACAACGAGTTCGACTTTGCGATCAGCACTGCAGCCGATGAGATCGTGCCCAAGGTGATTCAGGACGATGTCGATATCGCCCTGGTGCCTGCCAACGTGGCGAGCGTGCTCTACAACAAGACCGAGGGTGCGGTGCAGGTCATCGACATCAACACGCTGGGCGTGCTGAACGTTGTGACGGGCGACGCGAGTGTGGCCTCGTTTGGCGATCTGGCGGGCCATACCGTCTATATGACGGGCAAGGGCACCACGCCGGAGTACGTCATGAACTACCTGCTGGAGCGCGCAGGCCTGACCGGCCAGGTGACGCTCGAGTTTAAGAGCGAGCCCACCGAGGTGCTGTCGGCCCTGCTTGCCGACCCGTCCGCCGTGGGCGTGCTGCCGGAGCCGTTCAAGACCGCTGCCATCGCCAAGAGCGAAGGCAGGCTGTCGGCTCCGGTAAGCCTGACCGATGTGTGGGACGAGTTGGTAGGTGACACGGGTTCGCGCCTGCTGACGGGCGTGACCGTGGTGCGCCGCGCGTTTGCCGAGGAACATCCCGAGGCTGTGGCGGAGTTCTTGAGCTGCCATGCGGCGAGCGTTAAGGCTGTCAATGCGGCGCCGGCAGACTGGGCGCAGGCCGTGGTCGATGCCGGCATCGTGGACAACGCCAAGATCGCCGAGAAGGCGATTCCCGGGTGCATGCTCGTGTGCCAGACGGGCAAGGATATGAAGGCGGCACTTAGTGGGTATCTGCAGGTGCTGTCCGACGCGGACGCGAGCGCCGTGGGTGGTAAACTTCCGGCTGACGATTTCTACTACATGGAGTAGCCCGTGCGTGCGTTTGCTCGACAAATGACAGAGCGTATGAAGGCGGTGGCGGCAGCAGGTGCCGTCGCCGCCTTTTGGCTTGCCGTGTGGGTCTTCGCGGCGGTGCTGGTGGCGCAGCCACTGATCTTGCCGGGGCCGGGTGCTGTTGCCGTGGCGCTGCTGCGCCTGGTGTGCGATGGCGGTACCTGGGCGATTTTGGTGGGCTCGGGCGCGCGGATACTGGGCGGGCTGGCGCTTGCCGCGGTGTGTGGTGGCGTGCTTGCCGGGATTTCGTCACGGTTGCGGGCGTTTGCGCGCCTGGTGGCTCCGGCACTTTCGTTTGTTAAGGCGACGCCGGTTGCCTGCGTGGTGGTCCTGCTGCTTATTTGGTTGGGATCGGCGCGCGTGAGCATTGCCGTGGTCTTTTTGATGGCGCTGCCGGGCGTGTATTTTTCGCTGGCCGAGGGCTTGGCACAGGTGAATAAACCGCTGGAGCAGATGTTCCGTCTGCATGGCGTGCGCGGCTGGCGCCTGTTTTGCGCCCATACCTGGCGCGAAGTCCTGCCGTTTGTGCTTTCGTGCGCCCGCGCCGTGATCGGCATGAGCTGGAAGGCCGGCGTGGCAGCCGAGCTGATCGGCATGGCGGTGGGCACCGTGGGCGAGCGCATCTATCAGGCAAAGCTTTTGATTGAGACGGCTGATTTGCTGGCGTGGACCGTGCTGGTCGTTGCCGCCTCGTGGGCGTGTGAGCGCGTGCTGGTGTGGCTGCTGCGGGTTTCGGGACCCGTGGCGTGGCGCGCGGCCGTGCGGGCGCATGGGCATGGACTGCGCGGGCGTGCGGGGGCTGCGAGCGATGGCGCCGCAGCGGAGCTTGCGCTTGCCGTGGGCGATCGTGCGCCCTGGGCGCCGGCGCTGGAT
>JAXJLC010000232.1:0-8006 GCA_036297365.1 Collinsella sp. | reverse complement strand
TCGAGCCCTATGACCCCAACTTTACGCCCACGCGCATCAACCTTTCGGCCAACGAGAACACCTATCCCGTGCCGGCCGGCGTGCGCGAGGCGATCGACGCGGCCTTGGCTGCCACACCGCTCAACCGCTACCCCGATCCCATGTCCAACGACCTGCGCGACGAGCTTGCCGCTTGGCATGGCGTGACGCGCGAGAACATCTGTGTGGGAAACGGCGGCGACGAGCTGCTCTATAACTACCTGCTGGCATTTGGCGGCGCCGGGCGGACCCTGCTCAACTGCCCGCCGTGCTTTAGTGAGTACGCGTTTTTTGCGTCTCTCTGCCAGACCGAGGTTCGCGACGTGTGGCGCGATCCGGCGAGCTTTGAGCTCGACCAGGCGGCCGTGCTCACGGCGGCGCCCGAGTGCAACCTTGCTATCGTGACCTCGCCCAACAATCCCACGGGCGATGTGGCTCCGCTCGACTTTGTCGCGGCCCTGTGCGATGCGTGCCCCGGCATGGTTATGATCGACGAGGCTTACGTTGAGTTTGCCGATGATTCATTTGGTGCGGCCACCACGGCACAGGGACTTATCGCCGAGTATCCCAACCTGGTGATTCTGCATACGCTGTCTAAGGCGTTCGGCGCCGCCGGCACGCGCCTGGGCTATGTGATCGCGGCGCCCGAGGTCATCGACGTGTTCGCGGCGATTCGCCAGATCTATTCGGTCAACGTGTTGAGCCAGGCGGCGGCGCTTGCCTGCGTGCGTGCCCGCGATGCGTACGCGCCCGTGGTGGCACAGGTCGCATCCGAGCGCGAGCGCGAGTTGTGTGCCCTGCACGCAATGGCTGCCGAGGGTCTGCCCGTGGAAGCGTGGCCGAGCGCGGCGAACTTTGTGCTTGTGCGCACGCCGCATGCCACGCGCGTGCGCGAGCGTCTGCGCGACGAGTATTCAATTTTGGTGCGCGACTTTAGTTACGCGCCGGGGCTCGCGGACTGTCTGCGCATTACCGTGGGCACCCCGCAGGAAAACGATGAGGTGCTGGCGGCGTTTGCCGCGCTGGTGAAGGAGGAGATGTAGATGGACCGCTATGCCGAGGTAACCCGCAAGACGGGCGAGACCGACATTGTCGTAAAGCTCGACCTGGACGGATCTGGCGTGTGCGATATCTCGACCGGCGTGCCGTTTTTCGACCACATGCTCAACGCTTTTGGCCGCCATGGTCTGTTCAATCTGACGGTGCACGCGGTGGGCGACGTCGAGGTCGATGCGCATCACACCGTCGAGGACACGGGTATTGTGCTGGGCGAGGCGTTTTGCCAGGCGCTGGGCGACAAGGCGGGCATTACGCGCTTTGGCGACGCGGCGATCGCCATGGACGAGACGCTTGTGATGGCTGCCGTTGATATTTCGGGCCGTGGGCAGGCCTACTGCGAGCTGCCCGTACCGACTGAGCGCGTGGGTAGCTTCGATACCGAGCTGGCCGTTGAGTTCTTCTACGCCTTTGCGCGCGACGCCAAGCTCACGCTCCACGTGCGCGAGCTGGTGGGCGGCAACTCGCATCACATTATCGAGGCCGCCTTTAAGGCCGTGGGCCGCACGATGCGCCACGCCTGCGAGCTCGATCCCCGCGTACAGGGCATCCCCAGCACCAAGGGCTCGCTGTAACCTGTCCCTTTTTGGCAGGTTTTGAATGGGGAAAAGGAGGGTCGCGTGGGCGAACCGAAGATCGTGGTAGTTGACTACCACAAGGGCAACTTGTCGAGCGTTGCGCGCGGGCTTGCGCGCGCCGGTGCCGCCGCCTGCACGTCGGACGATCCGGAGCAGATCCGCCGCGCCGACGGCCTGGTCATCCCGGGCGTGGGCGCGTTCTATGACGCGATCGCCTTTATGCGCCAGAGCGGCGAGGCGGACGCGGTGCTCGATGCCGTCGCCGCCGGAACTCCGCTGCTCGGCATCTGCCTGGGCCTTCAGCTATTTTTTGAGCGCGGCAACGAGGGCGTGCCTGCGGACGAGGGCGCGGTCGCCGACGGCAATGCCTCTGAGCAGACTGGCGGTCCCTGGGTCGATGGCCTGGGCATTATGCGCGGTTCGTGCACGCGCTTGGAGTCGAGCCGCCTTAAGGTGCCGCACGTGGGCTGGGACCAGGTGCATATGACGCCTGCCGGTGCGGCCGATCCGCTGCTCGCCGGTTTTGTCGAGGGCGCCAACATGTACTTCACCCACAGCTATGCGGTGGCCGACGACGCCGATACCGCCGATGTGCTGGCGCGCACGCACTATACGCGGAGCTTTCCGTGCATTGTGCGCCATGGCAGCGTGTGGGGCTGCCAGTTCCATCCCGAGAAATCCTCCGCGCTGGGTCAGCGCATCCTTAAGAACTTCGTGAGCATCGTCGAGGAGGGTGGCCGATGATCCTGTTTCCCGCAATCGATCTGATCGGCGGCAAGGTTGTGCGCCTAGAGCGCGGCGACCGCAGCCGCTGCAAGGTATATTCCGACGACCCCGTGGCCGTTGCCCGCTCGTTTGCCGAGCAGGGCGCAAGCTGGGTGCATGTCGTCGACCTGTCCGCTGTCTTTGGCGAGGACGAGGACGCATGCGCTGCCAACTCGGCGGCGATCAAGGCTATCTGCGGCGTCGACGGTCTGTCCGTGGACGTGGGCGGCGGTGTCCGCTCGCTCGCACGCATCGACGAGCTGGCCGGCTATGGTGCTCGCCGCATCGCGTTGGGCACCGTGCTGGTGACCGAGCCGGGTTTTGCCGAGGTGGCGGCCCAAGGCTTTGGCGAGTTGCTGGTGGCAGACATCGCCGCGCGCGACGGCCAGGTCAAGGTGAATGGCTGGCGCGACGGCGCGGGCGTGGCGCTCGACGATGCCGTGGCGCAGCTTTCCGAGCTGGGCTTTAAGCATCTGGTGTATACCGACATCGCGCGCGACGGCATGCAGACGGGCATCGATGTGGCGGCGTATCGCCATGTGGCCGAGGTCGCGGGCTTTCCCGTCGTGGCATCGGGTGGCATCTCGATGCTCGACGACATCCGTGCGCTGGCTGCGGTGGGTGAGGGCGCGATTGAAGGTGCCATTACCGGTCGCGCACTCTACGAGGGCAACTTTACGTTGGCCCAGGCGCTGGCCGCCGCCCGAGGGGAGGAGTAGCCCATGCTTACCAAGCGTGTAATTCCCTGTCTGGATGTTAAGGACGGCCGTGTGGTCAAGGGCGTCAACTTTGTGGGCCTGCGCGATGCGGGCGACCCGGTGGAGCTAGCCCGCGCCTACGACCGCGAGGGTGCGGACGAGGTTGTCTTTCTGGATATTACCGCCACGAGTGACAACCGCGCAACGACCATCGAGATGGCGGTGCACGCGGCCGAGGAGCTCGCTATTCCCTACACCGTGGGCGGCGGCTTTCGCGACCTGGCGGGCATGCGGACCATGGTGGCTGCCGGTGCCGACAAGGTATCGCTCAACTCTGCCGCCGTGCGCGACCCGTCGCTGATCAGCCAAGCTGCCGCGGCGTTTGGCAGCCAGGCCGTGGTCGTGGCGATCGATGCCAAGCGCGTGGGGCTGCCCGGGGAGCCGGGCGCCGATAAGTGGGAGGTCTTTACCGCAGGAGGCCGCAACGCCACGGGTATCGACGCGGTGGCGTGGGCCGAGGAAGCGGCTCGTCGCGGCGCCGGCGAGATCCTGCTGACCAGCATGGATCGCGACGGCACCAAGGCCGGCTTTGACCTGGCACTCACCCGTGCCGTGGCGCGCGCGGTGCCAATCCCCGTCATCGCGAGTGGTGGCGTGGGCACGCTCGAGCATTTTGCCGAGGGTGTGATCGAGGGCGAAGCCGACGCCGTGCTGGCGGCGAGCGTCTTTCACTTTGGAACCTTCACCATTCGCCAGGTGAAGGAGTATATGGCGTCACAGGGTATTCCTGTGAGGTTGGACTTTTAGCGCTGCGGCTTGCCCAGGCACCCGACCTTCCGGCTCCAACCCTCCTCGCGTACTTAAGTACGCATCGTCGGGCTTGTCGCTCGGAATCTCGGGCACCTGGACAACCCTCGCCGACCTGCGAAGTTTGAATTTGGGAAGAGAAATGGAAGAGATAACCGATCCTTCAAAGCTTACATACGACGCCAAGGGGCTGATTCCTTGTGTGGTTCAGCAGTATGACACCGGCGAGGTGCTTATGGTTGCTTGGATGAACGAGGAGTCGGTGGGGCTGACGCTCAAGACCGGTACCACGTGGTTTTGGAGCCGCAGTCGCCAGGAGCTCTGGAACAAGGGCGCGACGAGCGGCAATATGCAAGCGGTCAAGGAGCTCTGGGCCGACTGCGATAGCGATACGCTGCTGGTCAAGGTCGACTCGCCGGGTCCGGCCTGCCACACCGGCAACCGTACCTGCTTCTTTAAGAAACTCGCGTAGAGCGGGCGCTCGATTAGACGCTCGGCCACCAGAAAGGATTGAACTATGGGTGTGCGCACCGCAAACGTTCAGGATGGAAATATCGGTGAGACGTTGACAGGTCTGGCCGAGGTGATTCACGGTCGTCGTGATGCATCGCCGCAGGAGAGCTATACCGCGCGTCTGCTGACCGACGTCGAGGACGAGCTGCTCAAGAAGCTTGCCGAGGAGGCAAGCGAGGTGATCATGGCCTGCAAGGATAACGATCACGATCACATCCGCTACGAGGCCGGCGACCTGGTCTACCACCTGCTCGTGACGCTCGAGCGCTACGGTATCACCCTCGACGAGCTTGCCGGCGAACTCAACGCCCGCCGCCACTAGTCATTGGGGACGTTCTTAAACGACTAGTCGTTTGGGACAGTCTTTGTTGGTGTAACGGGGTCATGGAAGTTGCGGTGAAATAGGGACTGTTTAAGCGCTTCATCAGGCAAAACAATCCCTATTCCACCGCAACTTATGAAGGGATGGCTAGTCGAGGGGTGTGGGTTCCCATTCGCCGGTGGGGTGGGGGATGTCGAAGGTTCGATAACCGCAGTCGTAGGCGTGGGCCTGGGCCTCGCGGATGCTCCAGCAGATATCGCAGGCGCGGTGCGCGTCCGAGCCAAAGGTGATCGGCACTTCGGCATGGGCAAAGCAGCGCAAAAGACCGGTTGCGGGGTAGTAGTCGTCCAAGCCCTTACGCGGTGCGGCCGTCGAGACCTCAACGCGGCGGCCCGTATCGTGCGCGCACTCGGCCATCTGCTGCCAAAACGGTGCGGGGTCAAAGTCGGGCGCAAAGCCTTCCTTCGAAAAGCGCATGACCAGGTCGGGGTGAGCCATTACATCAAAGTTGAGCGGGCTCTCGCAGGCGCGGCACCAGTCGTCGACGTAGCGCTCCCACACGCCGCGTACCCCCAGGTTTTCCCAAACGTGCAGGTTGGTGTCGTCGTCGATCCAACCGCAAAGGGAATCGGGTGTATCGGGACGAGCGACGTTTTCCGTTCCCGCCGTACCCGCGGCGCCGGCCATGATATCGCCTGGGTTGCCAATCCAATGCACGCTGCCCAGGCACACGACGGCGCCCCGGGACCAGCGCTCAACCAAAGGCTCGCAGCCTTCGTACCAATCGCATTCAAAGCCATAGATAAGCTCGAGCTCCGACGCGATCTGCGCGGCAAGCTTGCGGGCATCCTCAAAAGCCAGACGATGTGCCGGCAGGTCGCCCTCGACAACCTGCACCTCGCAGTTGGCATCCATGCTGGCGGGTAAGGTGAGGTGGTCGGTCGAGACCATGACGCGGCAGCCGGCCGCAGCAGCGGCGCGAACGTTGTCCTCAAACGAGGCATGTCCGTCCGAAAACGAGGTGTGGGTATGGCAATCGACCAGCGGGCAGACAGACATGGCAGCTCCTTTGTGTCAAGCGAATCCGCTCCATTGTAATGGCGCAGCTCTCAACACGCCGGACACGCCGGGGGTCGAAATCGATTGGAAAGGCTGCGCGACGCGCGGTGCGGCCTCGCTTGCGCTCTCAAAACATGTACATCAGCCTCCAAAAGCTGCAAAAAATGACATGTTTGGAGGCTGATGTACATGTTTGGATAGGGGCGAGGGCGGCGACGGACGAAAGTCACGCCTGTGCCACGTCCGATGTGCTAGCGTTTGGGTGAACAAAACGAGCCCGTGCGGAAAGGAGCCGGACCGTATGTCATGCGATAGCACATCTCCGCTGTCTCGCGAGACCGATGCGCCCGAGACCATCGTCAAGCTGGAGTGCGACATCGACGATGCGTCGCCCGAGGTGCTCGCCTACGCCGCTGACCGCCTGCGCGAGGCCGGCGCCCGCGAGGTGCACTGGCTGCCCCTCTACTGCAAAAAGGGCCGCCCCGGATGGCAGTTGCAGGTGATCTGCTCGCACGAGGATATCGAACGCCTACAGACGATTATCTTTTTGGAGACCACGACCAACGCCGTTCGTTGCCAGGTGATGGAACGCGTTTGCCTGCCGCGCCGATTCGAGCAGGTGACAACGCCTTGGGGCGAGGTATCCGTTAAGGTGGCGACTCTGCCCGACGGCAGCGAGCGCGCGGCTCCCGAGTACGAGGATTGCGCCCGTCTTGCCCGCGAACATGACGTGCCGCTCCAACGCGTGATGCAGGCGGCTCAGAGCGCGGCGCTGCGATTCGAGTAACACGGTAGATGGGCTCCACATCCGTCGGGCCCCGTTTTCAGCCCCATCAACTCCGCTTCGAAAGGACTCCCCATGAAATACCTCATCGCTTCCGACATCCATGGCTCGGCATACTGGGCCGAGCGCCTCTGCACTGCCATCAAATCCGAACAGCCCGACCGCATTGTGCTGCTGGGCGACCTGCTCTACCACGGCCCGCGTAACGACCTGCCGCGCGACTATGCCCCCAAGCGCGTGATTCCGCTGCTCAACGCCCTGGCCGACCGCATCATCACGGTGCGCGGCAACTGCGACGCCGAGGTCGACCAGATGGTCCTCGACTTCCCCGTCATGGCCGACTACGCCACACTATTCGACGAGACCGGACGTGAACTGTTCCTGACGCACGGCCACGTTTTTGGCGCCGGTATGCACAACAGCGTCGACCACGCGCCCGCGCTGCCCGAGGGTTCCGCGCTCGTCTACGGCCACACGCACATCAAGGTTAACGAGGAAAGCGTCGCGCACCCGGGCCTGTGGCTCTTCAACCCCGGCAGCGTGAGCATTCCCAAGGACGGCACGCACAGCTACGGCGTCTACGAGAACGGCGCGTTCCGCCACGTGGTCATGGAGGAGGACTAACCATGGCCGAGCATATGGCTCAGCAAAATGCCGAGGGCTCGCGCGATCTGTCCACGCTAGTCGACGCGTCGGCTGAGCTGCAGCATCTGGTGCAGACCATCTGGCGCCTGCGTCAGCCCGATGGCTGCCCGTGGGACCGCGAACAGACGCATCAGAGCATTGGCAAGAACATGATCGAGGAAGCCTACGAGGCGCTCGATTGCATCGAGACCGACGACGCGGCGCATCTGCGCGAGGAGCTCGGCGACGTGCTCATGCAGGTAGTGTTGCATGCGCAGATCGCGGCGGACGCCGGTGAGTTTACGCTGGCCGATGTGGCGCGCGATATCGACGCCAAGCTCATCCGTCGTCACCCGCACGTGTTTGGCGATGTGGATGTCGATAACTCTGACGAGGTGCTCAAGATTTGGGACGAGGTCAAGCTTGCCGAGAAGGCCGCCAAGGACAAGGCCGTGGCGGCAGGCGAGGCCGCGCCCGAGGGCCTGCTCGACGGCGTGCCCACGCACCTGCCGGCGCTGATGCAGGCGCAGAAGGTGTCGCGCAAGGCGGCTGCCGTAGGCTTTGAGTGGGAGACGGTCCAGGACGTGTGGGACGAGGTAGCTGAGGAGCGTGTCGAGTTTGAGGCCGAGGCTCCCGGAACGCCCGAGCGCGAAATGGAGTTTGGCGATCTGCTCTTTGCCCTGGTCAACGTCGCGCGCAAGGAGGGTATCGACGCCGAGAGCGCCCTGCGCGCGAGCACGGCCAAGTTTCGCCGTCGCTGGGCTGCGATGGAGCAGATGGCG
>JAXJLC010000231.1:0-2187 GCA_036297365.1 Collinsella sp. | reverse complement strand
GCCGATTCCCAGCACCACGCAGATGGCCGCGAGGAGCATCTGCGAGAACAACATCGGAGCCGGGGACTCCTTGGCGTTCGCGGCCTCCTGGGAACGAGGGCTGCTCGCGAACGAGACGCCGTAGGCCTTCACGAAGCACGTGACGGCCAGGGCACCGGTGATGGCGAGGGCGGCCGCGGAGGCGACGGCGAACACCATGACGACCGGGTCGGAGAGCGTCGAGATGTTGAACAGGGACTGGTAGGTGAACCACTCGGAAACGAAGCCGTTGAGCGGCGGGATGGCCGAGATGGCAAGGGCACCGATGAGGAAGCAGACGGCCGTGACCGGCATGCGGCGGAACAGACCGCCCATCTTCTCCATGTTGCGCGTACCCGTGGCATAGAGCAGGGAGCCCGCGCCGAGGAACTGCTCGCCCTTGAACATGGCGTGGTTGAGCGTGTGGTAGAGGGCGGCCATGAGCGCGATCGTCGCGATGACGTCGTTGCCCAGGGCGTGCGCCGTCATGGACGCGCCGACTCCGAGCAAGATGATGCCGATGTTCTCGACGGAGTGATAGGCAAGCAGGCGCTTGATGTCGTGCTCGTGGAGGGCGTAGACGACACCCAGGACCGACGAGATGGATCCGAAGACCAGGACCATGAGGCCCCACCAGAGCTGGACGCCCGAACCCGCGAGCAGGTCGAGACCGACCTTGAGGATTCCCAGGATGCCGATCTTGATCATGCCGCCGGACATGAGGGCGGACACGTTGGACGGCGCCTCGGGGTGCGCCTGGGGCAGCCAGGAGTGCAGCGGAATGATACCGGCCTTCGCGCCAAATCCGAAGAACGCGAGGACGAAGCACGCGGAGGAGACGGCGGGTCCAAAGTCATGCGTACGGAAATCACTGAAGCTGAAGGAACCGCCCACGCCGTTGGTCATGAGCAGGAAGCTCGCCATGATGAGAACGAAGCCCACGTGCGCGATGACGAAGTAGAGCCAACCGCCCCTAATGGAGTTCTTGTTCTCCTCGATAACGACAAGGAAGTAGCTCGTAAGCGACATGAGCTCGAAGGCGACCAGGAACCAGAACACGTTGTCGGCGGTGATGACGAGCATCATCGAGGCGACGAAGGTGTTCATGAAGAAACCGGCGCGCCCGACCTTGCCCGGGTACTCGTCGAAGTAGGACAGACCGTAGATGAAGCCCGCAAAGGCGAGGATTGAGATGAGGACCACGATCAGGCCCGCAAGGCCGTTGAGCAAGAGCTCGAGACGGGCGAACGGGAAAAAGAAGACCGTGTTGAGGGACGAAACGTCGCCAAGCACGGCCTCGAGGCCCGCGATGAACGACAGCACGGCCGCGACGGCGCCGATCAGGCAGCCGGCGGTCTTGGCGGCGTTATCGGCCTTAATCAGCAGAACCGAGGCGAGCGCACCGATGCACGAGACGGCAAGCGATGCGATAAACAGCGTCATGCTATCCATTGTTTACGCTCCCTTCTGCTTTCTCGGACAGACCCTGGGCCACAGCCGCCACGTCGACGGCAGGGCCGTTCTGAATCGAACGCAGGCGCTTGGCCTCGTCGAGTTCGCGATCTGCCGCGCCGCCCATGACGGTGAGCGCCTTGGTGGGGCAAGCCGCCACGCAGTGCGGACCCTCGGGGTCGAAGGCGCACAGGTCGCACTTGACAGCACAGGTGTACTGGCCGGGCGCCCACGTAAGCAGGCTGCTCAGGGACTTAGGGTACGAAGGCGTCGGGTCGCACATGCCTGCGACACCGGCAATAGACGTGCCGTCCGGATGGATGGCGCCGAAGGGGCACGCGATGGCGCACAGCCTGCACCCGATGCACTCCTGCTCCTTAACGTGGATGCGGTCGCCATCGTGCTCGATGGCGTTCACCGGGCAGACCTCGGCGCAGGGGGCACCCTCGCAATGGTGGCAGGCCAGGGCGGCCGAAATGCCGCCGGTCTTCACGAGCGCCAGACGCGGCGTGTCCTGAAGACCCTGCATCCGGTGGGCATCTGCACAGGCGGACTGGCATGTTCCGCAGCCGATGCACCTCTCCGGGTTGATATCGATGAAGCGGTTCATCCCCACTTCCTTTCAAAATAACGGGCCGGGCGTCCGATGCGCTTGGACGCCCGGCCCAAAAAGCCAACGAGAACGGGACTACACGATTTGGTTCACGTGCGTCTCGT
>JAXJLC010000230.1:0-2054 GCA_036297365.1 Collinsella sp. | reverse complement strand
GTCCTCATGAGCGTCATAGCCATACTCGGCCAAAACCTGCCGCTGTAGTCGGCACTTAGGGACGTTCCTTATGTGCCGGCACTTTGGGAACGTCCCTAAGTGCCGGCATCCGAGGACACTCCTTGAATGTTGCCTGTTCAAGAGTGTCCCCAATGACTAGGCGTTTAAAAACGTCCCCAATGACTAGGCCGCTTGCCTGCGATTTTTGACCGTTGGGCGGGCTTGCCGCCCTTGTCGCAAAAACGTTTTTGCATATCGGGTACAACGGGCTTTACGTGAGTAAAGTGCGCGCCGCGTCCACGTGTCGCGTTTTTAAAGGAGGCCCCATGCCTGGTGTTACCCCTGCAGAAGTTTTGTCCAACTTTGGTATTACACTCGTTGAAGATCCCGCCGAGAATCAACCCCGTCTGCTGGTCGATCTACCCGCCGCGGAGCTCGTCGAGCACGCCATCCGCCGCGAAGAAGGCCGCATGGCATCCAACGGCGCGCTGGTGATCGAGACGGGGGAGCGCACTGGTCGTTCGCCCAACGATCGTTTTATCGTTGACACCCCCGATGTTCACGACAAGATCGCCTGGGGTGCGGTCAACCGCCCGCTGTCCGTCGAGAGCTATGAGGCCATCAAGGCCGGCATCGTCGACTATCTCAACGAGCGCGACGTGTTCGTCACGCGCGGCATGGCGGGCGCCGACCGCAACCACACGCGTCGCCTGCTTGTTGCCTGCGAGCGTGCCAGCCAGGCACTCTTCATTAAGCAAATGCTCGCCCGTCCGCTCGCCCGTGAAATCGCGCGCACCGGCGAGCCCGACTTCTGCGTGCTCGCGGCACCCGGCTACCAGTGCGACCCTGCCATCAAGGGCCTCAACTCCAGCGCCGCCGTGGTCATCAACTTCCAGGAGCGCGTGATTTTGGTCGCGGGTACCGGCTACTCCGGCGAAATCAAAAAGTCCATCTTCAGTGTCATGAACTACCTGCTGCCTGTCGAGGACGACGTGCTGCCCATGCATTGCTCGGCCAGCATGGATCCCGTCACGCACGAGACCGCCGTGTTCTTTGGCCTGTCCGGCACCGGCAAGACCACGCTTTCGGCCAATCCCACGCGCCTGCTGATCGGCGACGACGAGCACGGCTGGTCCGACATGGGCATCTTCAACATCGAGGGTGGCTGCTACGCAAAATGCGAGGGCCTGGACGCCTTCCACGAGCCCGAGATCTTCAACGCCGTCCGTTTTGGCGCCATTTGCGAAAACGTGGTGCTTGACGAGAACCGCAAGTCCAACTACGACGACATCTCGATCACGCACAACACGCGCGTGGCCTATCCCGTGGAGCACATTCCTAACGCGTGGACTAAGGGCATGGGCACCACTCCGAGTGTCGTGCTGTTCCTGACTTGCGACGCTTTTGGCGTGCTGCCGCCCATCTCACGCCTGACGGCCGATGCCGCCATGTACCACTTTGTGACGGGCTTTACGGCTAAGATTCCCGGCACCGAGGTCGGCGTCACCGAGCCCACGCCCACGTTCTCTTCGCTGTTCGGCGAGCCGTTTATGCCGCTCGACCCCATGGTTTACGCCAAGATGCTTGGCGAGCGCATTGCCGACGGCCGCACATGCGTGTACCTGGTCAACACCGGCTGGATTGTCGGCGGCTACGGCGTGGGTCATCGCATCGAGCTGGCCTACACGCGCTCGCTGGTCGCACGCGCCCTCGACGGCACCATCGAGGATAGCGAGTTCGTGCACGACGACATCTTTAACGTCGACATTCCCACGACGTGCCACGGCGTGCCCGATGGCATCCTGGTGCCGCGCCAATACTGGCAGAGCACCGCGCGCTACGACGAGGCCGCGCACAACCTGGCGGTGATGTTCGAGGAGAACTTCGAGAAGAAGTACTCGCACCTGCCCGAGTCCGTCAAAGCCGCCGGCCCGCACGCCCAGGTGTCCGCCGAGGCCCGTCATCGCGGCCGCGGCCTGCTGGGACTCCGCCACTAGCTTCGCCGTGAGTCCATATCCACCACAAAGGGGACAGGCACCTTTGTGGTGGTTTTG
>JAXJLC010000229.1:0-4265 GCA_036297365.1 Collinsella sp. | reverse complement strand
TGGCCGCACAGATCATTAAAAGCGTGGACGGATCAGAGCTCATCGGCCCCCACAACATCGTAAGCAAGCAGCTGGGCTCGATCACCCCACTCGAACTGTCCGGCGGCGTTAAGACGCTGCTGCTGGTGCGCAATCTACCAAACATGGTGTTCAATGCATCCACTTGCGGAGATAACTGCGCCCGCTGGCTGCTCAAAATTGGCAAAGAGCAGGATGTGCTGGTGACCCTTTATCACATCATGAAATTTCCCTGGAAGCGTTTTGAGATTCGCATCAATAACGACGGCCGCATCGTCAGGAACATGCAGGAGTTCGTCGGTGCCACCAATGATTTTCTGGATGTTGATGAGTAATGAAAGGATCACACACCGTTGTCGTGGAGCGCGCAAAAGTCAAATACACGCTCACCTTTAAACGCAATATTTCCTTCATCCGCGGCAACAGCGGCACGGGCAAAACGACGCTCATCTCGATGATTCGCGACTACAACGACCGAGGACCGGAAAGCGGCGTTGCACTCAGCTGCGACGTGCCTTGTGAAACGCTTTCCGGCAGACGCTGGGAGCGCGAGCTTTCGATCATCGAAGATTCAATCGTCTTTCTAGATGAGGGCAACGAGTTTATCTACTCAAAGGACTTCGCCAAAACCGTAAACGGCTCGTCCAACTATTTTGTTCTGATATCTCGTCGCGATGCCAACGAGCTCCCCTACAGCGTTGATGAGATCCTGAAGTTAGTCAACACGACGAGTAAAACAATCAATGGCCGCAAGAGCGACAGGCGCTTCTACTCGGTGACCAAGCCGCTATATGACCACACGGCAAGCATGCTGTATCAGGATCTAAATGTTGGATTCGAGGTACCCGACGCCGTAGTTGTCGAGGATAGCAAATCTGGCTATCAATTCTACGACGCTCTTTGCAACCGGCTCGGAATCCCCTGCTATACCGCCACCGGCGTAGCAAATCTAAAGCGGACAATTCACGAATGCCCCGAGCAAAACGTTCTTGCCATTGGAGACGGCGCAGCGTTTGGTCCCTACATCGAAAAGGTGCTCGGACAGCGCGTTTACAAGAACGTTCGCTTGTTCCTCCCGGAATCATTCGAGTGGACACTTCTGCAATCAGGCCTCATTCCCAGTAACGACATTCCAAAAATCCTCAAGGATCCTTCGAGCTATATCGAAAGCCGCGACTACCTAAGCTGGGAACGATTCTTCACCGACGTATTGATCAAGTACTCGGCAGACACTCGCTACGCCTACAGAAAGGCAAAGCTCAATGAGCAGTACCTGAGGCCGCAGGCGATGAATGCAGTTGCAAACGTCTTACCCGAGTGCCTGAAGGCAGACTAGACAGACTAGATATAGTGGGGAGGGCCAAGTTGGTCCTCCCCGTTTTTGTTACGCCTTCTTGATCACGTACACCAACCCTATGTCGCACCCGCAGCGCACAATCGACGCAAAGAGCCATGGTACTGGCAGCGTTAAAAGCAACGGCATCGTCTGCCAAGGGATAAACCAGTCAACCGCATGAAAGGCAAAGACGGCAAGGCTTGCCTGTCCGCAGAACGCTCGCACCACCGCTTCGGCCTAAACGTATACCCGGCAAGAATAAAGAACACCGGCATGTGAAAAAGCCCAGACCACCAAGCGGTCTGGGCTTAATAAACGATGGTGCTCCATGGCGGATTCGAACCGTCGACCTTGGGATTAGAAGTCCCCTGCTCTATCCAACTGAGCTAATGGAGCAAATAACCGCACGCCCAGCCAAACAATTCGGCCAAGCGTAAGTAATTATAACCTAGTTGAACTGCTCACGGTACGCCTTGCAGACCTCACTGACCGGGCCGTCCATGCGAAGGTCACCCTTCTCAATCCAAACGGCACGCTGGCAGATGCGCTCAACCTGCTCCATGGAGTGCGAAACGAACAGAACCGTCACGTCGCCGCTCTGGATAAAGTGCTGGATGCGGGCCTCGCACTTCTGCTGGAAGAACACATCACCGACGGACAACGTCTCGTCAACGATCAGAATATCGGGCTCGGTAATCGTCGCGATTGCAAAGGCGATACGCGCCACCATGCCCGAGGAGAAGTTCTTAAGCGGCATATCGACAAAGTTCTGCAGCTCAGCGAACTCGATAATGCCGTCAAAGTTGGCGTCGATGAACTCCTTGGTATAGCCGAGCAGGGCGCCGTTCAGATAGATGTTCTCGCGGGCGGTCAGCTCGGGGTCAAAGCCGGCACCAAGCTCAATCAGCGGCGCGATGTTACCGTGCACCTTAACGCTGCCCTCGCTAGGCTCAAGCACGCCAGCGATAATCTTGAGCATCGTAGACTTGCCGGAGCCATTGGTGCCAACCAGGCCCACGACCTCGCCACGATGAATATCAAACGAGATATGCTTGAGCGCCCTAAACTCCTCAAAGAACAGCTCGTGCTTGGCAAGCTTGATGAAGTACTCCTTGAGGTTGGTCAGCGACTCGGACGCCATGTTAAAGATCATGGTGACGTCGTCGACCTCGACAGCCAGAGGCTGCTCGCTGTAATCAACAACAGATTCAGTCATCACAGCACTCCTTAGATGTAGAGGATGAACTTGCGCTCGGACTTATGGAACACGGTGTAGCCAATAACAAGCGCAAGAACCGCCCAAGCGACGCACATACCAAACGTCATAAGCGAGGGCGTAGTCTGGAACAGGAAGATATCACGCATAAACTGCAGGTAGTTATACATGGGGTTCGCATAGACCAGAATGCGCACGAGATGCGGCATTTGCGCAACGAAGTCGGTCGTCCAGAAGATGGGCGTAATGTAGGTCCAAGCCGTAATGACGACGCTCCACAGATGCATGACATCGCGGAAGAAAACCGTGAGGGCGGAGAGCATCATGCCCAGGCCCATGCAGAAGCACATAAGCAGCAGTAGGCAGACAGGCAGCAGAATAAGGTGCCAAGAAGGCATAACACGGAACCACAGCATAACAATAGCTACGGCGACCAGAGAGAAGGCAAAGTTAACCAGCGAGAAGAGCACCTTCTGCACCGGGAAGACCCAGCGGTGCACCTTAACCTTCTTGAGCAGCGGGGCAGCACCCACGATCGACGTCAGAGCCTGGTTCGTAGACTCGGACATGACGGCAAAGGTGACGTTACCCACGATCAAATACAGCGGGTACATCTCGGGCGTAATCGAGCCATTGCGGCCCTGGGCAAAAATCGTCGAGAACACGATGGCCATGACAATCATCATCAGCAACGGATTGAGCACCGACCATGCGACGCCCAGAACGCTACGGCGATACTTGATCTTAAAATCCTTGGTAACCAGCTGACGAAGGATAAACGCGTCCTTCTCAAATTCGTTCTTAGCAAACGTCGCAGGCAGACTGCGAGTTTCTTGTTGCTTTGTCTGATCCGACATGGATGCAACTCCTTTACTCGTAATCGTTGACAAACGAACAGTATAGACCCGACGGCCCTGCAAACGATTCGCGCAACAAAACTGGAGAACTAACCCACATCTAAGGATGACAAGTCCAAACGGCTATACTTTCAAGGATTGAATGTGTAAGGAGCATTGAGTGAATTCTGAATCCATCGCCGTCATCATCCCCTGCTACAACGAAGCGCTCACAATCGGTAAGGTCGTCGACGACTTTCACCGCGAGCTTCCGCAGGCTACGGTCTATGTCTATGACAATAACTCGTCAGACGATACTTCACGCATCGCCACAGAACACGGAGCCACGGTGCGCTTTGAGCCCCGTCAGGGAAAGGGCAACGTGTGCCGCCAGATGTTTCGCGACATCGACGCCGATTGCTACCTGATGGTCGACGGAGACAACACCTACCCCGCCGAGGCGGCCAAAGCCCTCTGCGAGCCTATCCTCAACGGCACGGCCGATATGACCGTAGGCGACCGCCTTTCCAACGGCACCTATGCCGAGGAGAACAAGCGTGCCTTCCACGGCTTTGGCAACAATCTGGTCCGCGCCATGATCAAGTGGATCTATGGCTACAGCTTCGATGACGTCATGACCGGCTACCGTGCCATGAGCCGCCCTTTCGTTAAAACCTTCCCTGTGCTTTCCGAGGGCTTCCAGATCGAAACCGAGCTCTCGATCCACGCCGTCGACCACCGCTGGCGCATCAAAGATGTGCCCATCGAGTACCGCGACCGTCCGGAAGGTTCCGAGTCCAAGCTCAATACCGTGAGCGACGGCATTAAAGTCGTTGCGATGATCGGCACGCTGTTCAAG
>JAXJLC010000228.1:0-4320 GCA_036297365.1 Collinsella sp. | reverse complement strand
GGTGTAGCGGTTGCCGGTCGTAAGCTCGACAAGCTCAATGGCCGTGTCCATGGGGTAGGTTGACACGGGGTTCTGCGTCCGTCCGTTGATGGTCTGGGGCACCACGTACGGATAGACGGGGCCGCTGGCGTAGACGGTATAACCGTTGCCTAGATTGGCCGCGCCCAAAACCGTATCGCCTTCATCGGGCGTAAAGCTCTCGCCCTCGCGCACCGCAACGAGCGTCACGAGCGGCGTATTGGCGTCGTCGCCCAGATAGATGCATAGCGTGCTTCCGTTTTGCCAAGTTGCGACCTTGCCGTACCACTCGACGGGAATATCGAGCTGGTAGAGGTCGGTTGCCTTGTGGCGAGCGTCAGCATCACGGGACGCCTGTGCCTTTTGCGCGCTCACGGCATTGACGGCGGCGTCGCGCCGCGCGGTTGCTGCCTGCTGGAGCACTTTGGCAGCCGCAGCGGAGCTCGCACCGCCCTCCTCGGCATACTTGGCGGCGGCATCGATCTGGTCGTCAGTCACCGTGTCGGCCGAAGGCACCTTGAGCTTAAAGGTGGCCTGGGCACTTAAATCCTGTCCATCGCTCTTAACGGTGACCTGCGTCTTGGTGGTCGGGACGGTATAGATGGTGCCGTCGGCCGCGATGGGGGAGGCAGCGATGGAGAGCGTGTAATCGCCGGGCAGCAGTTTGATGCCGCGGCCGTGCTCGTCAACGTAGAGTGTTTCGCTCACAGAAGAGCCGTCGGAGTCCTGGCCACTCACCTGCACGGGGATCTTTGAGCCAGTGGAACAGTCGAGGCCCGCGGCCTGCACGCCAATCTGCACTGACATCATCGTGTGGGCATTGGCGGCGACAGTGGCAGCCTGCTCTTGCTGATATCCGTTCCAGGCAGCATAGCCTGCGCCGCCGGCGACGAGCGCGACGGCCACAACGCCGGCAACCATCAGGTTGCGGCACTTGGGCGACATCTTGCGATGGCGAACCTCGGCCTCGCGTGCCGAGGGAACGGATGGTAGGGGAATATCGCCCATGGCGATGGTCTCGTCCACGGCTGGTGCGGAACCCAGGCCAGGAAGCTCGCGGGTCAGCGAATCCTCGGCCGGTAAGCTGTCGAGCAAGACGGTTTCCTCGCCCGTGTCGGATTCGGGCTGGTTGCCGGCCTCGCTTTCGGTGTCTTCGTGATCTGCCTCATCCTCGGCAGGCTCAACGTCGCCTGCATCCTGATCATCGGATTGCGCCTCGGTTTCCGGCTCATCCTGCACATCAACGCCCGAATCGTCAAACGCAATCTCATCGAGTGAAATCCGGTCTAAGCTCTCCAAGGCCTCAGCGCAAGCTTCTGCATCTTGGGCCGCATCCTCTTGGCCCATCGTCTCATCTTTCATATATCCCCCAAGCTCAATATCGGGACAACACTGTACCCAAAAACGGGACCCCATAGAGCCGCCGTATGATTTGAAATCCGATTTTATATGTGCGCGTGTTTTTGAATAGATGATGATTAGAGACGCAACGACAAAAGCCCCCGGAAAGCGAGTGAAACGCTTTCCGGGGGCTCTGCGAGACATTGGATTGAAAATCTGGCAGGCGGGCCTATGCCCAGGTGCCAACAGCGACCAACATGTTACTCGGCGTGTGCGTAATCCACCTTGGCGCGGCGAGCGGTAGCCTTCTCCCAATCGCTGGTGCCCTCAAAGACATCCTGCTTGTAGGGATTGCGGCCGAGCTTTTTGGCGCGGTAGGCGATGTAGATGATCGCGGCGACGTTGGCGATCAGTGCGGCGATCGAGACCGCGGTAGCGGCGCCGGGGTCGAGCGTGGAGTGGGTCACAAAGACGGACTCCTCCTGGAAGTACGGGAACACCTGGGCAAACATGCACCAAATGGCCAGCGTAAAGGCGCGGTTCTGGATCCAGCCGCCCTTGTTCCAGATAAAGGCGGCGACGGTGGGCGCCAACAGCAGCGCAAAGCCGCAGAACCAGGAATGGGTGGGCAGGCAGTTGTAGGTGTAGCAGAAGTTCCAGATGTCGTAGGCGATGATGTAGACCCAGGTCATGTCGGGCCACAGCATGTCGGTTTGATCCTCGGAGGCGTAGACGCTCCACCAACCGGTCATGCAGAAGATGTTGATGATACCGGCGATGCCGTTGAACACGTTGTTCCAGCCGGCCAGCTGCGTAGCACCTTCGGAGGTGACCCAGGTGGACTCGCCCAGGACAAAGAAGTGGTAGGCGCTCTCGAAGTCGGACACGACGGCAATCATGATGTTGATGGCGACGATCACAAACGGCCACGCACGGAACCAATGCGCCTTGCCGATCTTTCCCCACTGGTACTTAATGGCAATGAAGCCCCAGCAACCGGCCAGCGCAGCGTATACCTTGGCGTAGTGGAACCAACTGTTCTGGTACACATGGGTGGGGTTGGTGAGCGCCCACTCGGCACCCTGCGAAACGCCGATGGCGATGGCGACGCAGTAGATGGTCATGGCCAGCGGAGCCACGCCAAAGATGATTGCCGCGCCCAGCTTAGTGCGGCGGCCGACCTCGTTGAGCACGATCAGGCCAATAAAGACCATGGCCCAGCCGGCCCAGTGGATAAGGGTATCGCTACCCCAAACATCGAACAGCATGCTGCTCTCCTTTCACACGCCCGCGGCCCCTCTTCTGATCGCGGGCAGTTTGGCCAAATGTCGTCAGTTCTGGGGCTTGCGCTCCGGATACTTGGCGGTATAGCCCTCGATGTGGAGTGTCGAGGCGATGATTTCCTTGACCGTTTCGTCGGGCACATCGGGGTGCGTGCGGATATACATCAAAAGACCCATGATGAGGGTGTAGAACGTCTCGTAGACATGGTCGATGCGTAGCTCATGATGGGCGACAAAATCCACTACGGTGGTGTCGCAGATATACTGCGCCACGCGCTGGACCACGTTGTGCAAAAAGCCGCCGTAGAGCGCGCCGCTGCTCGAGGTAAGCGTGCTCGGCAGCTCGTGGCCGCTGGCGACCAGGCGCTTAAAGAGCGGGGCGACGGTGTCGAGCGCGCCCTCGATATCACCGACGGTGCGGTCGGCGTTCCACCGCTCGAGTTCGGAGATAAAGCCGTCGATCGCCTCGTCCATAACAGCGGTGACGGCGGCGTCCATGTCGGCGAAGTAATGGTAGAACAATGAACGCGTGCAGCCGGCTCGCTTGGTCACGGCCGATACCGATAGGTGGGACACGCCCAGCTCGGAGCTTACGGTGCGCACGGCATCGAGGATCTCGCGACGGCGTTCGTCGCCCGTCAGGCGCTTTGCCGCGCTATCGGATGCAGGGACGGCATCGACCACAGAGGTACCTGCTGTGTTGTTGCCCATGTTTTGCCGCCTTTCATCCTCTTTTGCCTGACCGTTCGCCTAACAGTCTTGAATATTGTTGACGGTTCGTCAATACTATTTTTGACACAATGTCAACAATGGCGGGTGAACGGCATGGGGCATGCCCGGCCTGCAAAAAAAAGAGGGGTGCCGCGGTCTCGCCGGGCTGTGGCAAGAGAAGGGACAACCATGATTCTCAACGGACCGGGGATTAGCTACACCGAGCCCGACATCGGTTCGGAGTTCGTGCCGCCGCTGCCGGAGCATCCGCGCGAGGCCATCGTCAAGCTGTGCGAGCACTGCACCAACCGTCTGCTGCATCGCGATGAGCTGCTGGGCTACGAGTACTGGTCGTTTGCCGAGGCCGCGACTGACGAGCAGGCCGAAGTGCTCTGCAAGATGAAGATGCGCCGTCCCTATACGCTGCCCGAGATGGTCAAGCTCACCGGCATGCCCGAAGCCGATATCGAGAAGATGCTCGACGATATGAGCTACACGGGCCTGCTCGAGTACAACTGGGAAAACCCCGAGCGCGCCAAGCAGTGGGTGCTGCCCATGCTGGTGCCGGGTTCCGCTGAGTTTCTCAACATGCGCGTGAGCCAGCTCGAGGAGCACCCGGTCTATGCCAAGTTCTTTGAGCAGGCGTCCAAGGGACCGCTGTCCAAGGCCACGCCGATGGTGCCGCCCGGTGGTGCCGGCATCGGCATGCATGTCATTCCGGTCGAGAAGGCTATCGATGCCGCGAGCACGTCGGTGCCGATCGAGCATATCGAGCATTGGCTCGACAAATACGAGGGTAAGTATGCCGCTAGCACCTGCAGCTGCCGCGCGAGCCGTCGCGTGATGGGTGAGGGCTGCGCCGACGACCCCGCCGACTGGTGCATTGCCGTGGGCGATATGGCCGACTATGTGGTTGAGACCGACCGCGGCCATTACGTGACGCGCGACGAGGTCTACGACATCCTGC
>JAXJLC010000227.1:0-2685 GCA_036297365.1 Collinsella sp. | reverse complement strand
GTTCTGGACGACAGCCTCGTTGTCCTGACCAGCCGAAACATCGGCCTGAACAGGCAGAACCTTGACACCGTACTCGGCCTCGAGGGACTCCTTGGCGGCCTCGAGCTTGGCGACGTTGCGGCCGGTGATAACGAGGTTCGCGCCCTCCTTGGCAAAAGCGATATCGATGCCGTAACCGATGGAGCCAGCGGAGCCGTCCTTAAGCGTGGCCTTGCCGCCGCCGGTGACGATCACGGTCTTACCAGTGAAAAGTCCCATATAAAGTCCTTTCAAATCGCGACGGGCGCACCCGCCGACTGCGCGCATCCAAATAAACGCGCCAAAAGCTGAGATGCAACTTTAGCGTGTTCAAGCGAAAATAAAAGACCGCGGTAGGCGAACGGCACCACGTCGTTCGGCGAAGGGATTGTCAAGTACAAACTGGATAAAACGACCGAGTTATTGTTATCAAATCGAGCCATCGAACACGTTTTGAAACTTTGCTGCGGCGCGTGGGATGTCGGCGCGAAACTTTATCATAGGGTGACAAACAACGATGAGGAGCACATGCCTATGACAGACGAGCTGGACCCCCAGACTCAACAGCATATTGATGATTCCGCAGACGTCATCGCAGATACTGACGTTGTAACCTGCGATGGTATCGACATCGACGACCCCATCTTGGACGAAAGCGCTACGGCGGAAACCCCTGCCGCAGAAAACGCCGATGAGCAAAACGACGATGCGCCCGCTCAGGACGACGCCCCTGTACAGGACGACGTCCCGCAAGCAGCGGGCCCCATCGAGGTCTCTTCGGAAGAAGAGCTCGATGCCGTCATGGACTCCATGATGGATGCTGTCAAAGCGATGAAAGACGCCGTCGCCGATGCCGATATTGATGCCGAGGAAGAGGAGGCCGCCGAGGCGGCCTCGACCTTTGTGCCCGGCGAGACTCCGGTTGCCGACCAGGGCAGCACCATGCCCTCATTTCTGCAGCTCGAGCACCCCACGATTGGCGCCGATGCGGTCGATCCGCACGCAGCAGGCTTTTCTGTGGTCGAGGGCGGTACCGGCAATATCGCCGCGCCGCAGACTGCCGATGCGGACGCTGCCGACACCACTCGCCCGACCGCCCCGCACTCCCCCGCCGCGAGCCGCGATCTGGGGACCGCTGTCTCGAACACCGCGAACGCCGTGGGCACCTTTATCGCCCAGGGCGCCTCGGCCATGCGCGAGATGAACGCCGCGAAAAAGGCACTTGCCGATGCCCGCGCCCACCTGACCGAACTTGAGCAGCGCATTGCCGATCAGGCCGAGGAGCTCGAGACGCGCCAGGATATCGCAGGCCGCTACGACCAGATCGTCGCCGACCAGCGCCAAGCGATTGCTACAGCGCAAAAGGCCGCCGCGGCAGCCGAGATTGACCGTGATGCCCACGCCGCCAAAGCGACAGAGCTCAAGGGTCAGTTCGAACAAATGAAGACAGAGGATGACGCGACTGAGCTCCGCCTGAAGGCCGCGCTCGACGCCGTGGAGGCCCGCGAGGCAAGCTCTCGCGAGACCGGCAACCGCCTCGTTCGACGTCTTGAGGATTCCAAGCGCATCCGCGACAAGGTGAAGGCCGAGCGAGACGCCGGCATTGCGGCCGCACAACAAACCGTCGACGCCACGCGCGCCCAGCTCGAGACGCTGCGTCATGAGTATGCCGAGCTGCAACGCAATCCCTCGGCAAATCCCGCCAACTATACGGTGCGCACCAGCGAGCTCTCGATGCAGATCTCCGACACGGCAGATGCCCTGCGAAAAGCCGAAGAAGATGTCCCGCGCATCACCGCCGACCTTGAGCACTCGCTTGCCGCAGCCGAGCAGGCCGTCGAGCAGGCTCAAGCCCCCATTGCCGAAGCCAAACGCGCACACCAAGCCGTGACGACTGAGGCCGATGCCGCGCGCGACGAGCTGCAGACGGCGAAAACTGCCGCCACGACGCGCCAGCGCGAACTGCGCGAGAAGATAGCCGCCGAGGACAAGGCACGCCGCGACCAAGAGCAAAGCATCGCCAACGCCCAAGCAGATGCCGCACATGCACAGTCGATCATCGAGCAGGCGACCGAGGTGCATGACCATCCAGAGATCACTGAGTCGCTTGCAGGATCCTTGGCCCGAGACAAAGCCGAACACGCCGAGACCGAGCAAGAAGTCGCCCAGCTCGAGGCCACCGAGGACGCGGTGCGCGAGCGTACCCGCGACTCACGCATCAAATTCACTGGCGCCATCGTCTGCATCGTCGCCGTGATTCTGGCAATCATCCTGATCTGGCTGTTCGCGAGCAAGTAAACCAGCTGCCAAAAAACGCCTCAACTCAGTTGCGGTGAGAAAGTTTCTGTTTAGCCCCAAAAAGGCCAATTCAAGAACTATCTCACCGCAACTTATTTAGATCGACGCAAGGCAACCTATCCCTCTTGCACCGATCTCTTGACATAAGGACTGTCCCCAGGTGCCGGCACAAAAGGAACGTCCCCAAGTGCCAAGTGCCGTAAGAGTGTCCCCTTTGACTAGTCATTTAAGAACGTCCCCAATGACTACCCAATGACTACCCAATGACTACAGCGACAACCACGGCAACGCCGATGTTTTGGCAACGACAGCGAGCGGGCCGCATTTGAGACAAGGTGACGTGAAACGAAAGGGCGCTGACCTTCTGGT
>JAXJLC010000226.1:0-8600 GCA_036297365.1 Collinsella sp. | reverse complement strand
GCCCGGCGGTGTTGTCGCTCTACGCCGGCGCTTATCTGCTCAAACACGGCATTGTGCCGCGCTATACCTTCCGCGCGCTGCTGGGCTGCGATGAGGAAGTGGGCATGTCCGACGTTCACCATTATCTGGAGAACCACGCGAACCCCGACTTTCTGTTTACGCCCGATGCCGAGTTCCCGGTTTGTAATGCCGAGAAGGGCCAGTTTGGGGCGACGTTTGTGAGTCCCAAGATCGACGGCGGGCGCATTGTGTCCTGGAGCGGCGCCGAAGCGAGCAACGCCATTCCGTCGCAGTCTATCTGCGAGCTTGCGATTGCCGCCGATGAGCTGCCGGCGCCTGTTGAGAACGCCGACCGCCTGGAGATCACGGCGCTCGAGAACGGCCATGCCCAGATTTTTGCGCACGGTATTGGTGGCCATGCTTCGATGCCCGAGGGAACGATCAATGCCGTTGGCCTCATCGTGGCGTATCTGCGCGAGGCCGAGGATGCGTCTGGCGCACGCGATGAGCGCCTGCTGACGCCTGCCGAGCACGAGTTTGTTAAGTTTCTGGCCTTTGTGCATGCGGACGCCTATGGCCGCGGCCTGGGTATCGACGCGACGAGCGCGGCATTTGGTCCGCTCACCTGCAACCCCGGCGTCATCCGCGTGGTTGACGGCTACATTGAGCAGGTCATCGACGTGCGCTTCCCCGATAGCACCAGTGCCGATGCCATCTGCGAGCAGCTCGAGCCGCTCGTGGGCCGCTTTGGTGTGACGTATCGCGTGGGTCGTGCCAAGGTGCCGTTCTCAGTTTCGGCCGACGACCCGGCCGTGAAGGCGCTGATTGATACCTATAACGAGTTTACGGGTAAGCATGCCGAGCCTTTTGCCATGGGCGGCGGCACGTATGCGCGCAACTTTGCCCGCGCCGTCTCGTTTGGCCCCGAGGAGACCGGCCTTGAGCTGCCCGCGTGGGGCGGCCAGATGCACGGCCCCAACGAGTGCGCCAACGAGGAACAGCTCAAGCAAGCGCTCAAGATCTATATTGTTGCGATCCTCCGTTTGAATGAATTAGAGCTTTAAGGTTTCGCGGTTTCCCAATCTAAGTTGCGGTGGAATAGTTCCTAGAATGGGCCATTTGATGGCCAAGCAGGAACTATTTCACCGCAACTTTGTTTTTATTGGTGTAAAAGGCGCGCCATGCTTGGCGGCGGGTTTGTTATTCGTTTGTAAAGCCGAGCCGCGCTTGCGGTAAGGGTCTATCAGATGACCGTAAGAAACCGCAGTTGGCGAGGGCGCTGCCAGATCGGGGCCGTATCTTTCCAAACAGCAAAGCGGGCAGGGTGCCCGCGAGTCGCATGTACGAAAGGAAGATCATGCTCGATCAGGCTTATTCTCGTCGTCAGTTCCTCGGCCTCGCTGGTGGTCTTGCCAGCATCGTCGGTCTCGGTCTCGTTGGTTGCGGCGGCTCCGGCGCATCCGACGCCGCCGACAAGGGTAGCGCCGCTGCTGCCGAGTCCGTCTCCGGCGAGGTGACCTACGACGGCGCCTCCTCGTTCCAGGCTCTCGTCGAGGCCGCTGCCGAGAAGTTCATGGATGCCAACCCGGACGTCTCCGTCTCCGGCTCGGGTAACGGTTCGGGCAAGGGTCTGACCGCTGTCGCCGCCGGCACCGTCACTATTGGTAACTCCGACGTCTTCGCCGAGACCAAGCTCGAGGCCGATCAGGTCAAGAACCTTGTCGACCACGAGGTCGCCGTCGTGGGCATGGGCCCCGTCGTCTCCAAGAATGTCAAGGTCGACGACCTGTCTCTCGAGCAGCTCAAGGGCATCTTCTCCGGCCAGATCACCAACTGGAAGGAGGTCGGTGGCGACGACGCTACCATCGTCGTCCTCAACCGCAAGGCCGGCTCCGGCACCCGCGCCACCTTCGAGGCTGCCGTCTTTGGCGACGAGGCTGTCGACTTTAAGGGCGACGCCGAGCTCGACAAGTCCGGCGACGTCCAGACTCAGATTGCCAGTACCGACAACGCCATCTCCTACCTCGACTTCTCGCACTTTGACGACTCCAAGTTCAACGCCATCAAGGTCGAGGGTGTGGAGCCCAAGAGCAAGAACGTCACCGACGACTCCTTTAAGATCTGGGCTACCGAGCACATGTACTGCGCCAAGGACGCCGACAAGGCCACTACCGCCTTCCTGGACTTTATGCTGTCCGAGGACGTTCAGGGCAAGCTCGTCGAGGAACAGGGCTTTATCCCCGTCTCTGCCATGAAGGTCGCCAAGGACGCCAGCGGCAAGGTCTCAGCTAAATAAGTAATCGCCCCCGGAAAGGTTTGCAATGGCAAAACAGCTGCCAAAGCGCGACCTTGAGAACGTGGGCCTGGGCGTCACGGGCGCGTGCGTAGCGCTCGTGACGCTTGTCGTTGCCGCGCTCATCTTTATGGTCGCCCAAAAGGGCCTCTCGGCTTTTATCAAGGACGGCGTCTCGGTCGTCGAGTTCTTTACCGGCACCAAGTGGGACCTGGCCAACACGGCCGAAAACGGCCTGCCTTATACCGGCGCCCTGCCCCTGATCGTCACCTCGTTTGCAGTCATGGTGCTCTCCACGCTCATCGCGCTGCCCATCGCCATCGGCTCTGCCATCTTTGCGGTCGAGATCCAGCCTAAGTTTGGTTCCAAGATCTTTCAGCCGCTTATTGAGCTTTTGACCGGCATTCCCTCGGTCGTCTTTGGCTTGATCGGCTTTCACGTGGTTGTCGGCCTTATGAAGAGTGTTTTCCATGTGAGCACGGGTCTGGGCATCTTACCCGGCGCCATCGTGCTGGCCGTCATGATCCTGCCGACCATGACCACCCTCTCGGTCGATGGCCTGCGCGCCGTGCCCGACGGCTACCGTCAGGGCTCGCTCGCGCTGGGCTACACCCGCTGGCAGACCATCTGGCACGTGGTGCTCAAGTCCGCCATGCCGTCGCTCATGACTGCGGTCATCCTTGGCATGACGCGCGCCTTTGGCGAGACGCTCGCCGTGCGCATGGTCATCGGCGGTATCGAGGCCATGCCGACGTCGCTGCTGTCGCCGGCCTCGACCATCACCACCACGCTCACCACGTCCATGGCGGTCTATGCCGAGGGCTCGGCCCAGGACGATGTTCTGTGGGCGCTCGGCCTGCTGCTGATGGGCATGAGCCTCATCTTCATCCTGATCATCCACCTTATCGGCCGCAAGGGGGCGAAGGCTCGTGGCTAGCACGCGCATCCATATCGACGAGGCGAGACTCGGGCGTGTCCAAAAGCAGGACCGCATCGCCACGGGCGTGCTGACGGCGATCGTCGCCATCGTCATGCTCATCGTCGTCTCCATGGTGGCCTATATCCTGTTCGAGGGCATCTCGACGCTGTTCCAGCCGGGTTTTCTCACGCAGCCGTCGCGCGCCAACGGAACTCAGGGCGGCGTACTCTACCAGCTGTTCGACTCGTTCTATCTGCTGCTGATCACTCTGATCATCTCGGTGCCCATCAGCCTGGGCGGCGCGGTCTTTTTGGTTGAGTACGCGCCGGACGGCCCCATCCGCGACATCGTTTCCACCGCCATCGAGACGCTGTCCTCGCTGCCTTCCATCGTTGTCGGCATGTTCGGTTTCCTGGTGTTCTCGGTGCAGCTGGGCTGGAAGTACTCCATCATCTCCGGCGCCGTCGCGCTCACCATGTTCAACATTCCCATCCTGGTGCGCGTGATCCAGCAGGCGCTCGAGGACGTGCCGCAGGCCCAGCGCGATGCGTGCCTGGCCATGGGCCTTACCCGCTGGGAAGCCACGCTGCACATCCTGATCCCCGAGGCCATGCCCGCCATCGTGACCGGCATCGTGCTTTCGGCCGGCCGTGTCTTTGGCGAGGCCGCAGCATTGCTCTTTACCTCGGGTATGAGCTCGCCGGTTCGCCTGAACTTCTTGAGCTTCAACCTGTCGAGCCCCACCTGCGCCTGGAACGTGTTCCGCCCCGGTGAGTCGCTCGCCGTGCACATTTACAAGATCTATGGCGAGGGCAGCCCCGAGGCCCAGCAGATCGTCTGGGGCACCGCGGCGCTGTTGATGATTTGCGTGCTGCTGTTTAACGTGGTCGCCCGTATCGTGGGCAAGCAACTGGCAAGGAAGATGACGGCCGAATGAGCGAGATGAAAGCAACGCCCGCAACCGAAGCGGCCACGTCCGAGACCCAGGACTTTTTGTCGAGCGTGGGGGAGAGCGAGAAGCGCGTGCGCGTGAGCGGCAAGGCCGTGAGCGACGAGGTCGTGCTCTCCACCAAGGACGTCAACGTGTACTATGGCGACCACCATGCGCTGCACAACACGTCGCTCGACTTTCACAAGGGCGAGATCACGGCGCTCATTGGGCCTTCGGGCTGCGGTAAGTCGACCTTCTTGCGTAGCCTCAACCTCATGAATCGCGAGATTCGCGGTTGCCGCGTGGAGGGCGAGATCAACTACCGCGGGCGCAACGTGAACACCAAGACCGAGAACACCTACGAGCTGCGCCGTTCCATTGGCATGGTGTTCCAGCAGCCCAACCCGTTCCGCAAGTCCATTCGCGACAACATCACGTTTGCGCCTAGGCGCCACGGCATCACCGACCGCGACGAACTCGACCGCATGGTCGAGGAGAGCCTGCGCGGCGCGGCGCTGTGGGACGAGGTCAAGGACAAGCTCGACAAGAGCGCCTATGCGCTTTCGGGTGGTCAGCAGCAGCGCCTGTGCATCGCGCGCACGCTGGCGCTCAACCCCGACGTGATTCTGTTCGACGAGCCCTGCTCGGCGCTCGATCCCATCTCGACGCTGGCGATCGAGGACCTCATGTCGTCGATTGTGGCCGAGCGCGCCATCGTCATCGTGACGCACAACATGGAGCAGGCATCGCGTGTGTCCAACCGCACGGCGTTCTTCTACATGGGCGATATGGTCGAATACGACGAGACTGACGAGATTTTCCAACGGCCCAAGGACAAGCGGCTGAATGATTACCTCACCGGCATGTTCTCCTAGTCCGGGACATGCTTGAGGCCCGCGGCGGCCACGGTTGCCGCGGGACTGATTGGAGAGGCGGGTCATCTCTTGCGTGAGATGGCCCGCCTTTTTGCTCCGCGACCGAAACGACCACCACAAAGGGGACAGGCACCTTCGTGGTGGTTTGGGGTGGGGCTCGCTGCTATCATGGACAACGTTGAATTTCTACGAAGGAGCAGGGCATATGGCGATTCTTTTGGGATGCGATTCCGTCAGCCTAGAGTTTCCCACCAAGCATATTTTCGATAGCGTGACGCTCGGCGTGGGCGAGGGCGACCGTATTGGTATCGTCGGCAAAAACGGCGACGGCAAGTCGACGCTGCTGAGCGTACTCGCCGGCACGTTGGAGCCCGACGACGGCCGCGTGACGCATCGCCGCGACACGACGATCGGATTGCTCGGCCAAAAGGACAACCTGGTCGATTCCGACACCGTGCACCATGCCGTCGTCGGTGACACGCCCGAGTACGAGTGGGCCTCGAGCCCGCGCACGCGTCAGATCCTGGCCGGCCTTATTAGCGATGTGCCCTGGGAGGGCACGGTGGGCGAGCTTTCGGGCGGCCAGCGCCGTCGCGTGGACCTCGCGCGCCTGCTGATCGGCGACTACGACGTGCTTATGCTCGACGAGCCCACCAACCACCTGGACATGCGTACCATCAACTGGCTCGCGCGTCACTTAAAGGCCCGCTGGCAGCGCGGTCAGGGCGCGATGCTCGTGGTCACGCACGACCGCTGGTTCCTGGATGAGGTCTGCACCAGCATGTGGGAGGTCCACGACGGCCAGGTCGATCCCTTCGAGGGCGGTTACTCGGCCTACATCCTGCAGCGTGTGGAGCGCGACCGCATGGCTGCGGTTACCGAGGAGCGCCGTCGCAACATGGCGCGCAAGGAGCTCGCGTGGCTGAGCCGCGGTGCCCAGGCGCGCTCCACCAAGCCCAAGTTTCGCGTGGATGCCGCTCGCGAACTGATCGCCGACGTGCCGCCCGTGCGCGACGAGCTGGAGCTCAAGCGCCTGGCGGTGAGCCGCCTGGGCAAGCAGGTTATCGACGTGGTCGACGTGGACGCCGGCTATGCGGATACCGATGGCGCGCCCAAGCAGGTACTTTCCGACGTGACTTGGCTCATCGGTGCGGGCGACCGCTATGGTCTTTTGGGCGAGAATGGCGCCGGTAAGTCGACGCTGCTCGATGTGATCCAGGGCAAGATTGAGCCCACGCGCGGCCGTGTGAAGATCGGCCAGACGGTGCGCTTTGGCGTGCTGTCGCAGCAGCTCGAGGAGCTCGAGCCCTACATGGGCGATACGATCCGCGAGGTGCTCGGCAACTATAAGAAGTACTACGTCATCGACGGCAAGGAGACTTCGCCCGAGAAGCTCTGCGAGCGCCTGGGCTTTACGACCCAGCAGCTCTGGAGCCGCATCGGCGATCTTTCGGGCGGCCAGCGCCGTCGCCTGTCGCTGTTGCTGACGATCCTGGACGAGCCCAACGTGCTTATCCTGGACGAGCCCGGCAACGACCTGGATACCGACATGCTCGCGATTGTCGAGGACCTGCTCGACGGCTGGCCCGGCACGCTGATCCTGGTGACGCACGACCGCTTCTTGATGGAGCGCGTGACCGACCAGCAGTGGGCGCTGCTCGACGGCCACCTGACGCATATGCCCGGCGGCGTCGACCAGTACCTGCGCCTGTGCAACGCCACCGCCGAGGGTGAGCCCGTGGGTGCGCCGAGCGCCAAGACCGGCACGTTTGACACCGGTGCCGCGGCAACTGCGGCCGAAAAGCCCAAGTCGAGCGGCCAGCCCAATGGCCTTTCCAACGCCGAACGCCAGAAGCTCCGCCGCGAGGTGAGCTCGCTCGAGCGCAAAATGGAGACGCAGCGCGCACGCGTGGAGGAGGCTGAGGCCGCGATGACCCAGGTCGACCCCACCAATTACACGGCGCTGGGCGAGCAGCAGGCAAAGATCGACGAGGCCCACGCCGCCATGGACGAGTTGGAGATGGCGTGGCTCGAGGCGAGCGAGAAGCTCGAGGGCGAGGAGTAGGCGAGGATGATTAAGGCTGCGTTTTTCGATATCGACGGCACGTTGCTGAGCTTTAAGACCCATCGGATTCCGGCGTCGGCGCAGCGGGTGCTCGACAGCTTTCGCGAACAGGGGATCACGTGCGTAATCGCCACGGGTCGCCCGACCTACCAGATGCCGGATTGGCTGTTCGACTTGGGATGGGATGCGTACATTACGCTTTCGGGTCAGCACTGTTTTGACGCTGACGGCGTTTACCGCAGTTGCCCAATTGATCCGGAGGACGTCGCGGCGATCGTGGGCCAGGTGGCGCAGGGCCGCTACGACTCGCTGTGCATGCAGGGCGAGAACTCGTTTGTGAACCGTCTGTCCAAGCGCGTGGTGGCGGCTGCCGACAATGCCGGAATCTCGTATCACGAGGAGCCTTTTGAGCATGCTTTCGACGCGCCGGTTTACCAGTTCTGCGCCTTTGTGGACCCGGTCGACCAGGGCATAGTTACCGATGTCCTGTCGCATTCTACAACCACGCGCTGGTGCGACCTGTTCTGCGACATTATTCCGGCCAACGGCGGCAAGGACCTGGGCGTGGCGGCGACGCTGGAGCGCCTGGGCATCGACGCGAGTGAAGCGATTGCCTTTGGCGACGGCGAGAACGACCTGTCGATGTTCTCGGCCGTGGGCACAAGTGTGGCCATGGGCAACGCGCAGGATACCGTGAAGGCCGCGGCGACCTACGTAACGACCGCCGTGGACGATGACGGCATCTACAACGCCGCGAAGCACTTTGGCCTGTTATAGCTGCGGCTCGGCACTTGGGGACGCTCCTTTTCTGCCGGCAGCTGGGGACACTCCCTGCGCGTTGCGTGTCGTGTCGCCCTGCTTGCTCCGCGCATTTTGTGAAACATGGTTAACTTTTTAGACAATGTAGTAAGACATGGGCAACTTTTGCGGTAAAGTAATTCAAGCAAAAGTATCCAAAGGCTAACTAGAAGCCATCGCGAAAGGCGGCCCATGGCCCTGCGTGAATCTGGAGAAGACTATCTCGAATCTATTTATGTGCTCTCGGAGCGCCAGGGCATCGTTCGGTCAATTGACGTCGCCGAATACCTGGGCGTAACCAAGGCAAGTGTCTCTAAAGCCATGGCGACGCTGGAAAGCAACGGCTATGTCGAAATGGGAAAACGAGATGTTCATCTGACGGAACGCGGTATTGAGGTTGCCCGTCAAATGTGGGAGCGCCATTGCTTTTTTGTGGGGCTGCTAGAGGACGCAGGTGTAGCGCCCGAGGTTGCCTCGCAAGAGGGCTGCCACATGGAGCATTGCCTGAGCGAGGAGAGCTTTGAGAAGCTAAGATCGATGTTGGGGCGGGAAGATGTGGCGGGCCCAGCAACGGAAGCCTAATTGATCCCCAGTAGCGCGGAGTTCGCGCAAAGCGCGAACCAGCGACCGGGACCAGTAGCCCCACCAACAAAGTTCAATTCAGACAGGGAACCCCGCTAGCAAGCGATGCCCAAGAACCACCAGCAACGTCACCGCAG
>JAXJLC010000225.1:0-1705 GCA_036297365.1 Collinsella sp. | reverse complement strand
TCGCTGTATACGGCGAGGTCTTCCAGGGCGCCGCGTGGCAGCGCTGCGCGGTCCACCTCATGCGCGACTGCATGCGCGAGGCCGGCTCCTGGCAGCTCAGGCGCCGCGTGGGCAGGATCGTGTCGCAGGTGTTCCGCGGGCGCGACGCCGCCACCGTGACGGCCATGTACCACGCGGCGTGCGACATGCTGGAGGGGTGCTGCCCCAGGGCGGCGGCGGTGCTGGAGGAGGCCGAGCCCGACGCGCTGGCCTACCTCGACTTCCCGCCGACCCACTGGAAGCGCCTGCGCACCAACAACGTGCAGGAGAGGACCAACCGGGAGATAAAGCGCAGGTCGCGCGTCGTGCAGGTGTTCCCCTCCACGGGCTCGCTGGTGCGGCTCGCGGGCGCGGTCATGTGCGAGCAGGACGAGATATGGCAGGAGTCCAGGTACTTCTCGGAGGTGAGGATGAACGAGCTCTACGATGACGGTCGCACTCGGGGAATCGACGGTCCCGTCGAGTGGGCGCGGCTTGAGGCGGAGGCCAGGAAGATGCTCGAGTCCGGCCTCGAGCTTGCGGACAGGGTCGAGGCGGCATAGGATATCAACCGTATTCCAGATTCTAGGACGCCGGGCCGACTCGCTTCGGATGGGGCTCTACACCAACTTTCTCGACACTACCAGCAAAGAAATAGCCCCGTGATCGGCGTTGATCGCGGGGCCGCGTTGTTTCTAGTGGTTATGCGGGCAGTTGGCGCAGCAGCCGCTCGTGGCGCTTGTGCTGGAGCCGCCGCTTCGCTGGTCGGTGTTGTAGAAACCGCTTCCCTCAAATTTAATGCCGCTGGCCGAGAACGTCTTCGCCGCCGGGGCACCGCAGCTGGGGCACACGACCTCGGGAGTCTCGGACATGGGATGCTCAACCTCAAATACGTTGCCGCAGCTCGAGCATTTGTAATCGTAGCGCGCCATAATACTTCCTTTTCAGCACAAAGCGGGCAGATTACTCTGCCCGCAAAAATTCAAACGTCTGTAAATGTACCCTATATCGGGGGTTTTATCACGCTTCGCCCCAGAATCTATGGTTGTTGCGCAGGAGCTGTGCGGTTTTGTTCTCGGCGGCTGCAATGTCCGCCTCGTCAGCCTGCCAGGTCCAGTTGCCCGTGGCCACGCCCGGAACATTCATGCGCGCGTCGTCGCCAAGCCCCAGGATATCCTGCAGCGGCATCATCACCAGGGGAGCGTCGCTTGCCAGCGCGTCGCTCATCAACTTTGCCGCCACCTCAACACCGCTCGGTTCATCGCCGCCCGCAAAGGAACGCGTGCACCAACCGGCCAGCGTCGACGTATCGTGCGTCGAGGTGTACAGAATCTTGCCGGGCGTGGAATGCACACCGCAACGAACGTCGTAGTCGCTAAACTCCAGCACGTCCATGCCGGGGAAGCCACAGGTCGAAGCCATGGCGCGAACACCGGGCGTCAAATAGCCCAGGTCCTCGGCGATAAAGTTGAGCGGACCCAGCTCGTCGTAGGCAGTCTGGAACAGGTCCTTGCCCGGGCCCGCCAGCCAGCGGCCGTCGACGCATGCTTTGCCCGCGGGAATGCTGAAATAACTGTGGAATCCCAGGAAGTGATCCAGGCGCACGCGGTCGTAGAGCGAAAACGCACGACGTAGGCGATCCATCCACCAGCTATAGCCGTTCTGCTTCATGTGGTCCCAGCGGAAC
>JAXJLC010000224.1:0-16245 GCA_036297365.1 Collinsella sp. | reverse complement strand
GTCGTGGTCATGAGCCGCGCGGTCTCGGCAGCGGCAGACTCCATGACCGCGCGCGTATAGAGCAGGCACACCGGTTGCAGTGCGAGAAGGATGAGCGTCAGAAACGTCGGCAGCAAAAAAGCGGCCTCGACCGTAGACTGCGCCCAGTCCTCGCGCGCGATATCAATACAACGCGATGTCCTTAGCGCCCGCAGCGGCGTCGATAACCGACGTCGAGGCAACGCCATGGGATGCCGCCCGCTCAACCAGCGCCGCCAAGTGTCCATCGGTGCCAGCACGCCAAAGTCCCACAATCGCCAGCACGATCGATAACAGCGCCACCGTGACGATGGCGTATTCGACCGTCGCTTGGGCAACCTCTTCACGCAGAACGCCATGCATTTCACGATCCCTCCTTTGAGCTTATTGTTTGCGGGACCAGACGCACGGCGCGCAGACGACACGAAGCATCGCCAGCATCCGCGGCAACCGTCACCATATCGACCCAGCCGCGCCCATCGCGCACGATGGCGCCCCATACGTTGCCCTTAATATCGAGATAGCCGCTCAGGGCGAGCTGGGACGTTGGCACCTCGCGGTAGGCGCGTAACATATCCGCCGCTGCCTCGGTCATCGGTCGGTCCTCGGACCATGCAAGCCGGACCGCAATCGCGTTGTCCTCAGGCGAATCCGTCGCAGTGCCAGACCGCTTGTCGAGCGTCCGCAGAAAGGTTTGCGCCGTGACAGCGACATCCGAATCGTCCGCATCTCGCATCTCATCTTTTTGAGACGCCACCGCCGAATCTGAGCCCGAATCGAAGGCGGCCCCAGGACGCTGCTGCCGCGCGGCGTTAAGCCCCCAAAGCACCGCCGCTATCGCCACGGTCAGGCATGCAAACACCAGCAACACCCCGATGGGGCGCTCGCCCTCTACAGGCTGTTGATGCCCTCGCTGATAGCGTTCCATAGATCTTGGACCTTGCCTTTAAATGCAACGATGGCAATAATCGCGATCACCACAAGCACACCCACCAAAATGGCGTACTCGGTGGTACCCTGCGCGCTCTCCTCCTGCAACAGCTCCTTGGCATGCTGGCGAGCGAGAATCGCCCGGCAAAAAGCCCAGTTCCAAGCCTTGTCAGCAACTTCGACCATCGTGTTCATGTATTCCTCCCTACATCATCCCGCCTGCTCCCAGCAGCGGGCCCAATATGGACAGAAGCAACGCCGGCAAGATGAGCGTGCCGGTGGGAATCAGCAGCTTGACGGGCGCACGCTCAATCTCGCGCTCGACCGCGGCGCGATGAGCCGCACGGATCTCGCGACTTTGAGCGGCCAACGTCTCGGCAAGTGGGGCACCCAGGGCGAGCGCCTGCCCCACCGTGATGGCAAAGGTCTCGAGCGCTCGCACGTCCAGGTCGCGCGCGGCGGCCAACAACTCGTCCTCACGCGTGCCCACGCCCACCTGCCACGCCATGCAGGCCCGCTCAAGGCGAAGAGCCAGCACTGACCGGCGGTTGGCGCAGAAAATCTCAAGCGCCGCATCAAACGAAAGACCGGCCGAAAGGCCCAAGCGCACAACATCGATCATCTCGGACACTTCGCCGAGCGACACTCGCGCCGGGCCGCCCGCTCCAACCGCGCCCTTCACTCGCGCGGTCAGGGCATCGACCACCGAGCGACCCGCGGCAGCGACCAGCACCGCCTCGCGCTTGCAGGCCCCTGCGATCTTGCGCGCATCCGCCCGATCCAAACCCGTCGCGACAAATACACTCAGGGCACACAGGCAAGCCACAACTGCAACCAGGGCGCTCATAGCTCCACCCGCATAATGCGCCGGATAACCACCAGGGCAACGACGTTGAGGGCTAGACCCAGCACCACAGCGCCCGCACCGGCAGGCGTCGCAAGACCGCGACGAAAATCTGCCGAAAGCAGCGCCAACACCGCGCACATGCCCGCCGGCATCGCCGCGACCATATGCGCAGACATGCGAGCCTGCGACGTCTTAACATCCAGGCGGCGCTTGAGCTCAATGCGCTCCCCCACCATGCTCGACGCCTCGGACAGTAAGTCGGCAAGCGGAGCACCGGTGCGCTGAGACACCTTAAGCGCCAAGGTCACAAGCGAAAGGCCGGGGGCATCGATGCGCACGAGCAAGTCATCGAGCGCGTCGGTCGCCGAGATGCCGCAATCGATCGCCGCCGCTACCCGCAAAAACTCGGTATGTACCGGCTCTTGCGCATGAGCGCCCACAAAGCGCATGCCCTGGGCCAGCGAATGTCCCGAGGCAAGCGACATGGAAAGTGCGGTAAACGCCTCGGGCATGGCCTCTTCTGCATCGTGTTGCTCGCGCCGGCTCTCAAAGCCATCCCGAGCGGCGCCAACGGCAATCGGAGCAACAAGTCCCAAGGCAAATCCGAGGGGCGATAACGACACCATCGTTAGTAAAACGCAGCAGACACCGCTCGATAGCAGCAGAAACGCCAAACGCCCCGAAGCATCTTCAATCACGAGGCCAAAGCGATGCGCCGGAGCCAGCGATGCCCACGAACGGGCGATCTTTTTCAGCAGATCGTTTTCCACCAGCTCACGCGGCAGCTTCTCTGCCACCGTCTCGAGCGCCTGACGCGCCAGCTCCGCCGGCGGTACCTGCGGCACACGAGGTTCCGCCCCGCACGCCGTCGCAACAGAAAACCCTGCCAAACCCCCTACGACGAGGGGCACAGCGACCTCCATTCGTCCACCTCCTCTTGTGTGAGCGTCCCCGACCGCAGGCCTTCTGCGATAAACGGCGGCTCGCGGTCAAGCTTCCAGGTGCGCTCGGCGGCATCGAAAGTCACATAGCGCTCGAGTTCTACGCCGCCCGACGCGGCGCGACGCACCCCCGAATACGAGGAGACGAAACGCCTGCCATCGGCGTGGCGCTCGGACATCACGATGCCGTCGAGCGCCATGGCAATCTGCTCCTCGATGAGCTCGCTCGGCAGATCGATGCCATAACGTGCAAGCAACGTCAGACGCACCACGGTCTCCTGTTCTGAACCCGCATGAAGTGTGGTGAGCGACCCATCGTGGCCCGTGTTCATGGCCTGCAACATGTCGCAGCACTCGGCACCGCGCACCTCGCCCACCACGATGCGGTCGGGGCGCATGCGCAGGGCATTGGTCACCAGGTCGCGGATCGTCACCGCGCCCTCGCCCTCAATTGAAGCCTCGCGCGCCTCTAGGCGCACCACGTGCGGATGATGCGCAAACTTGAGCTCGGCAGAGTCCTCGATCGTCACGATGCGCTCGCCGGTGGAAATCTCGCATGACAACGCGTTGAGCAGGGTGGTCTTACCAGACCCCGTGCCTCCCGCAACCGCCAGGTCCTGTCGCAGCGACACCGCGCACGACAGCAGCTGCGCATACCAAAGCGGCAGCGACCCCAGCCCCACAAGCTCGTCCAGCGAGCAGATACGGTCCGAGAACTTTCGGATGGTGAGAATCGGTCCGTCAATCGCCACAGGCGGAATCACCGCGTTGACGCGATAGCCCGTTTTGAGGCGGGCGTTGACGATGGGGCTGCGCTCGTCGATACGGCGGCCAAGTGGCGAGATGATGCGGTCGATAAGCACACGGATCTGTTCATCATCCTCAAACGCATGCTCGATGGGGTGCAAGACGCCGCCGCGTTCAAAGAAAGCCGAGCGGCAGCCGTTAATCATGATCTCGGTAACGGTGTCGTCCTCGATGAGCGGCTGCAACGGCCCCAAGCCCACCACATCATCCAAAATCTCGTCGATGATGGTCTCGCGCTCGGGCGTCGCGAGATCGGTCGGCTCCTCAACATTGAGCGCCGCCTCCACCGCGGGACGCAATTCCGAGCGGGCAAGTGCCGGGTCGATATAGGCGCTGATACGCGCCACTTCGTCGTAACCCATGCGGTCCATCACGGCGCGCTTGGTGCGTCGTTTCACCGCGCGGCGACGCCCCGCATCTACAGGCGCTGCCGCCGCTGCAGCGCCGGCAGCCTTAATCCTCGTTTGCAGGCTCATCGCTGATCACCCTCGCGCGACCAGGGAAGGCGGATACGCGGACGTTCGGTGCGCGTTGCACGGTCGGCGACCATATCGCTCCAAGGGCCGACGGCGCACCCCAGTTCCACGAGCATCTCGCGCGTGGCCTCGCGCACGCTGGTCGCAAAAGCGCTGGTCTGCCCCACTGCCTCGTCAGCGCGCCCAAACGCCATGAGCGCGGCGAGATCCTGCCCGCCATCGGCGATACGAATCTTGGAGCTCAACGCACAGGCAATCTCAAAGCGCATGGCGACGTCCTCGTCTGCCCCGCGCGCGCCAAACCGGTTGAATACAGCGCTCATGCGCGTGCGCGGCACACCTACTCGACTTGCCAGTTCAATGACGCGCGACGCCGATGTCGCGGACGACACCGCCGCATCGCCAACGACCAGGCAACGGTCGCTCGCCGCCACCGCAGCCGCCACGGCATCGCCCCAAAAGACCGAGGTATCGATAAAGACCACGTCGGATTCGCGACGCAGGACATCGAGCAGCAGCTCCACCGGACGTGCCATGAGCTCAGCTTGCTCGGGCGCCGCGACGGGACCCCAGAGCGTAACGCCCGGGGCGACGCGCATCGATGCGGCCACGATATCCGGCTCGGTGAGCGTGCCCGCCGCCGACGGCTCGATAAGTGCCGCCATATCGTGCGGAGCATCGACGCCTAACAAGTCGTAAAGGTTTCCAAACATCAGGTCCAGGTCGAGCACGGCGGCACGCAAGCCCAACAGCGACGATGTGTGTGCCATGGTGGCAACGATCGTCGACTTGCCGCAACCGCCCGAACCCGAAATGGCGCAGATGACCGGAGCTCGATGCGGCGAAGCGGCAGCGTCTGCCGGCGGCATCGGAGGCGGCGGGGCGGGCGTCGGTGACAGCGTCCCCGTCTCCCCCGCCGCAACTACACGCTGCGTCCAAGCCGGCATGGCGGCTTGTTCGGTCTGCGAGGCAGGCTCGTTCTGCGCAATCTGCTCATGCTGCATCAGCGACAACTCGCCGCACCCGGCAAAGCCCTCAACTTCGTCGAGTTCATCCGCCAGATTCACGCCGCGCACGTATCCCATATCTACAGCCGGGGAGTCGCCAGCATGCTGCGCCGGTCCTCCAGCGTCATCGTATACAAGGGGGTTCCGGGGGCGCCGACCATGCTCGGCTTCCGCTTTTCCATAATCATCAACACGCGGGCCTCTTGTAGCGCGAGGCGCCCCGGGTTCCCTATCAACAAAAGCATCGGGCTCAATCGTCATGCGCCGATCGGAATCAACCGCTCCCTCGCCCGCTCGCCCGTTGCCGCATATACTGTGCGCAGCGATGACCTCGGTCGCCCCTGCGCGAAACAGCCCCTCGATATCCGACGGATCGAGTGCTTCTATCAACACGACCACGCGACTCACGCGGCCTTCGGCCGTCAGGCGCGCAACAGTCTTGCGCACATCTTCGGTATCAAACAGAGACGCCGCGATGATGGCAGCTCCGCGGCGCGACGGAAACGCCCGCGCCATGGAAACCAGCCCGTCCAGGTCACCCACGCGAAGCACCTGTGCACCCGTATCACGGCCCTCGACTTCCCGCTGCAACAGCCCGTAATCGCCGCACGCGCAGCACGCAAGCCAGATCGCCTTCATCACTCGTCGCCTCCGCTCTTTTTGCCGCGCGCCGTGGCGGGAATCGTCAAGCTGACCGTTCCCTTGCCCGAGGCTCCCAGCAGTTCCTTGACGTCTTCGGGGTCAGCCGCCAGCGTCACCCATTCGATCTTGCCCTCGCGCGTGGCACCGGAATCCTCACTGGTATCGATCACGTACGCGCCGCACAGTCGATCGGTTACGCCGTCTTTTTGCACATACACATCCACGTAGCTGCCCACGCCCGTAGCACCGCCGACCGAGTGCTCGGCATCGACCGCCACCGAAACGGCGACCTTGCCCTTAGGCACCTCGAGCTTGTGGCTCTCGGCCTTGGTGTAGACATTGCAGATCACGGCGTTTTTGGGAATACGCGAAGTCGTCACGTCGCCGCGCACCTGGCGCAGCTCGGTCGCCGCGTCACGCGGCAGCAGACTCGTCAGCCATTCCTGGGTTATGACATTGGTCTCATCGAGGGTCTCGCCCACATCGATATCGCGCGCCGCGACGCATACCTCGGCGCGATCGCCACCGTACTTGGCCAAGGTCTCAGCCTGGACCTGTTCGGCTTGCGAGCGAATCGACGAGCCGTAAACCATGCAGAGCAGCGCAGCGAGCACGCCCGCGACCAGACTGATGGCGATGCGCTTGCTCTTGTTCACGGCCGCTCCTCTCATGGCAGTGCCGGGCGAATGCCCGTACCACCATTGTCTGGGTGGTCAGAGTGCAAAGCGGCGCAATCGCGATCTCGGTTTTCGATGTCAAACCAATCGCTGACCAAAAACTAACCAGCCCGTCAAGCTCGTGGCAAGGTTTTGGTCAGCACGTCAGCAAACTGCATGTTTCGAGGCTTTTTCGCAGCAAAAAAGCCGTCTCCCGAACAGTTGGAAGACGGCTGTCATAGGAAAAATCAATTACAGGTGGACATCGGGATCGAGCATTTGAGCACTCACGCGCATGGATGACGCCAGGTTTTGGAACGTTTCCAAACGCAGGCTGTCGATCTGCCCGGCGTCCTCGGCCTCGCGAACGGCACAACCCGGCTCATGGGTATGCGTGCAATCGCCAAACCGGCACGCGCGCGATGCCTCGACAATCTCGGGGAAGGCGCGCGCCAGACCCCGCTCGTGACCCACGAGCGGTAAGCTGCGCAGGCCCGGGGCATCGGCGATCACGCCGGCGTCGCCCGGCAGTGCCACCATCACGCGCGCGACGGTAGTGTGACGGCCCTGGTCGTCGCGTTCGCGCACACCGCCAGTCGCCAACGTATCGTGGCCCAGCAGCGCATTGAGCAGCGTCGACTTGCCGGCACCCGACTCGCCCAGAATCATGGCGCAGCTCCCGGCAGGCACGCAGGAACGAACCTCGTCCAGGCCGCGCCCCTCGGCAGAGGACGTCACGATCACGCGCACGTCCGGACCCACCAGGCGGCGCACGCGGTCCAGATCGCGCTCGAGCTCCTCGGCATCGCAGCGATCAGCTTTGGTGAGCACCACCACCGGTTCGGCATCGCAGTCGAGCGCCAACACCAGCGAGCGCGCCACGCGGTCGAGCAGCACCTCACCGGCACCGAGCGCCTGCACGATTAGCACGCAATCCACGTTGGAGCAGAGCACCTGACGCTCTCCGCGGGCACGGCCGCGCCAACGCTCAAAGCTCGTACGGCGCGGCAGCACGCACTCAATCACGCCCATATCGTGCCCGGGAGCGCGGCGCATCGCCACACGGTCGCCCACGACAGGCAGCAGGACCTCGTCCTCGCCGCGCGACTTGGCAAACCCCACGGCATGCTCGGCGCGGAAGGTGTCGTCGGCAGTCGCCACCAGCGGAAACCCGCGATCCAAGCGCACCACGGCGCCAAGCTGCATCTGCTCGGGCTCCTCGGTATGTGCGCAAAAGTCGTCAAATGCCGCCTGCTGAGCTTCATCGACCGGCAGGTCATCGAACGCCGGAACATCCTGCAGCGCGTCAAGTCCCGGCACGTTTGCCAGCAGCTCCTCGGCAGACGCGGGGGCTTCGGTCGCGAGCTTCCGACGACGATCGCGCTTAGCCCGCGCCCCCGTCGTCTTTTTCTTCGCCTTAGCCTTCGCCTTGCCCACAAGCGCCTCCCAGCACCATAAATCACAACTGAGCAGGTATTTTAAATCAAAAAGAGCTGGCCGGGCAAAGCCCGACCAGCTCACAAACTTTTCCTCAGCTTACGGTCCCGAGAGGTCATCCGAAGGCCCGCCCGCCGGGAGGGGTTTCTTCTGAGCGATCCCGCAGCGCGAAGCGCGAGGACCAGCGAAGAAGAAACCCCGCAGGCGGTCGGGCCGGTGGGAAGGATGGCCTTTCGACCTACTCCTTCTCGACCGCGCGCATGATCGCCTTGTAGATCTCCATCAGCGGGATGATCAGGAAGGCCAGGCCCAGCGCGGCAAGAACGCCCTTGAGCTCAAGCGTCACGGGGCCAAAGAACATCTCGGCAAGCGTCGGCTGCACGGTCACGATCACCGTCAGCACCAGTGCCAGCGCGGCAGAAGCCCACAGCCACTTGTTCTGCTTCTTCATGGTGAACAGCGACGCACGACGGCTGCGCATATTGAAGCAGTGGAAAATCTCGACCATGTTGAGCGTGATGAACGCCATCATCACGCCTTCCTCGTCGGCATTGCCGGCGATCATATCGACGATGTGGATGTAGCCCATGTCAAAGTACACGCCCACAAAGAAGCTCGCCAGCACCAGCACGGTGATGATCAGGCCCTGGACCACGCAGTCCAGACCCATATGTCCGGCAAAGACGCCGTCCTTGGCGTTGCGCGGCTTGCGCTTCATGATGTCGCCCTCGGCGTCCTCCATGCCCAGCGCGAGCGCGGGGAAGCAGTCGGTGACCAGGTTCACCCACAGCAGCTGCACCGGCTGAAAGATGGTAAAGCCGATGAGCGTGGCGATGAATACCGAGAAGACCTCGGCAAGGTTGGCCGAAAGCAGGAACTGGATGACCTTGCGGATGTTGTCGTAGATGCGACGGCCCTCTTCGCAGGCACCGATGATGGTGGCGAAGTTGTCGTCGGCGAGCACCATGTCGGCAACGTTCTTGGTGACGTCGGTACCGGTGATGCCCATGCCCACGCCGATGTCGGCACGCTTGATGGACGGGGCGTCGTTGACGCCGTCGCCCGTCATGGCCACGATCTGGTCGCGCGACTTCCAAGCCTCGACGATGCGGGTCTTATGCTCGGGCTGAACGCGGGCGTACACGCCGTAGTCCTCGATGTGCGCGTCGAGCTCCTCGTCGCTCATGCGATCGAGGTCGGCACCGGTGATGGCATGGCTGCGATCGGTGACGATGCCCAGCTGCTTGGCGATGGCCACGGCGGTGTCGATGTGGTCGCCCGTAATCATGACGGTGCGGATACCGGCGTCGTGCGCCTCGCGGATGGCGTCGGCGACCTCGGGGCGGACCGGGTCAATCATGCCGGACAGGCCGCAGAAGACCAGGTCATGCTCGAGCGCGGCGGGGCTGCAGTCGGCCGGGACCTCGGTGTAGGTGCGGCTCGCCAGCGCCAGCACGCGCAGGGCCTCGTCGGCCATGGCCTTGTTGGCGGCCACGAGCTCGGCGCGACGCTCCTCGGTCAGGGGGACAACCTTGTCGCCCTCGTAGATATGGGTACACAGGCCGATCACCACGTCGGGCGCGCCCTTGGTGTACTGCTCGTACTCGCCGTCCAGGGTCTCGACGACCACGGACATCATCTTGCGGCCCGAGTCAAACGGGGCCTCGCCCACGCGCGGATGCTCGGCAGTCAGGCCAGTGAGCCCCGCCTTGCCGGCATCGTTGACGAGCGCACACTCGGTCGGCTCACCCACAGCCTCGCCCAGTTCCTCGTCCCACTGGGCGTCGGAGCACAGCGCCATGCCGGCCAGGAACTTCTCCTTAGGCGCAGCGAGCTCGTGCTTGACGACGGTCATCTTGTTCTGGGTGAGGGTACCGGTCTTGTCGGAGCAGATGGTCTGTGTGCAGCCAAGGGTCTCGACGGCGGAAAGCTTGCGGATGATTGCCTGGCGCTTGGCCATCTTGGTCACGCCAAGCGACAGCACGATGGTCACGACGGCGACCAGGCCCTCGGGGATGGCAGCGACGGCGAGCGAGACGGCGACCATAAAGGTATCGAGCAGGGCGGTCGGGTCGGTAAGAACGTTGCCCACGCCGTGGCGGATGATATCGACGCCAAAGATAACGACGCAGATGACGATAACCATGATGGTGAGGATGCGGCTGAGCTCGGCAAGCTTCACCTGCAGCGGCGTGAGCTCTTCCTTGGCCTCGGCCAGGGCGCCGGCGATCTTACCCATCTCGGTGTTCATGCCGGTGCCGACCACGACGGCGCGGCCGCGGCCGTATACCACGGTGGAACCCATGTAGCACATGTTCTTGCGGTCGCCGAGCGGCACGTCGTCGGTGCCGGCGGCGAGCTCAATCACGTTGGCATGCTTCTCGACGGGCACGGACTCGCCGGTAAGGGCGGCCTCCTCGATCTTCATCGTGGCGCTCTCGAGCACGCGGCAGTCGGCCGGGACGGAGTCGCCCGCCTCGAGCATAATCACATCGCCGGGCACGAGCTCGGCGCTCGGCAGGTGCACGAGCTTGCCGTCGCGCAGAACCTTGGACTGCGCGGCGCTCATCTCCTGCAATGCCTCGAGAGCTTCCTCGCTTTTAGCCTCCTGGACCACGCCCAGCACCGAGTTGACGATAACGACGAACATGATGATGGCGACATCGGCAAAGTCCGCCTCGCCCTTGACCATGCCCGTGAGTGCACTGATGACGGCGGCAACAATCAGCATGATGACCATGGGGTCGGCCATCTGCTCAAAGAAGCGCTTCCACAACGGCGTCTTCTCGGCTTCCTCAAGCTTGTTAGGGCCTGTCTTGGCGAGGCGCGACGACGCCTCGTCGCTGCTCAGGCCGAGGTTCTCATCGACACCTTGGTCGCTGAGTACCTCCGCCGCGGCGGACAGGTATTCCTTTTGCATATAGAGTCCCCTCCTGGGATTCGGGCCACTCAGCAGATTGATGCCCGATCATAATTCCCAGGAGAAGGGCAAGGGCTCATCAAGGCTGCCGTGCTGAGCGGCAGTTGATAGTGGGGCTATGGTACCCCAAAGCGGCGCGTCTAGCCAAAACATTCCAATTGGAAACACGGCTCGAGTGCAACGATGCAGACCGTGTGATGCTCAACATTGATAAAACGTTTTTTCTTCGGTGCATCATCAAACTGAAATATCGCCCAGATAGCAGCGGTTAGAACGGTTGGTAAAGTTTTTGCATATACCGTTTTTACCGCAAAAAATGAACTTCTAATTCGGCATACGGTCGATTTTTTGGGGTATTCGGTCGGCATTTCGTTATAATCATCTCAGTTTTATTTCTTATGGTTTATCTATCAGCGCAAGACGATGTCAGATGGAGGTCTGAATGTACAAGCGCACCAAGATTGTATGCACCATGGGTCCCGCCTGCGATAGCGACGAGACCATCCGCGAGATGATCAAGGCGGGCATGAACGTCGCCCGTTTTAACTTCTCGCACGGATCCTACGACGAGCACCACGGTCGCATCGAGCGCGTCCGTCGTATTTCCAAGGAGCTCGGTCTGCCCGTCGGCATCCTGCTCGACACCAAGGGCCCCGAGGTCCGCACCGGCCTTCTGGTCGATGGCAAGAAGGTTGCCGTCAAGACCGGCGATAAGATCGTCGTCACCGCTCAGCCCACGTCCGAGGATTTCCACGGCACCGCTGAGCACATCTCCCTCGACTACCTGGCTCTGCCCTCCGAGGTCGAGAAGGGCTCCCTTATCCTGATCGATGACGGCCTGGTCGCCCTCGAGGTCGAGTCCGTCGACGGCCAGGACATGACCTGCGTCGTTAAGAACGACGGCCTGATCGGCGAGCGCAAGGGCGTCAACATGCCCAACGTCAACATCTCGCTGCCCGCTATCACCGAGCGCGATCGTCAGGACATCCTCTTTGGCCTGACCGAGAACATCGACTATATCGCCGCTTCCTTCATCCGTGACGGCGAGTCCGTCCGCGGCATCCGCAAGCTTTGCCGCGAGAACGGCGGCGAGCACGTGACGATCTTCCCGAAGATCGAGTGCGCCCTGGGCGTCGAGAACTTCGACGAGATCCTCGAGGCTTCCGACGGCATCATGGTCGCCCGTGGCGACCTGGGCATCGAGATCAAGCCCGAGCTCGTTCCGCACATCCAGAAGGAGATCATCGCTAAGTGTAACGCGGCCTACAAGCCCGTTATCACCGCTACGCAGATGCTCGACTCCATGCAGCAGAACCCGCGCCCGACGCGCGCCGAGGTTGCCGACGTTGCTAACGCCATCTACGACGGCACCGACGCCGTTATGCTCTCTGGCGAGTCCGCTGCCGGTAAGTACCCGGTCGAGGCCGTCAAGATGCAGGCCAGCATCGCTCTCGAGACCGAGAAGTACCTCCCGGCCCACGCTCCGCTCGAGGTTCCGGCCGATGCTCACGGCACCCGCGTCGTCAACAACGTTGTGGGTATGTCCGCTGTGAACATGGCCACCACCGTTGGCGCCAAGTGCATCACCGTGCCGACGACCACTGGTCGTACTGCCCGCCTGATCTCGCACTTCCGTCCCAACATGCCGATCTGCGCGTTCTCCCGCCACGAGTGGGCCGTCCAGCAGATGATCATGTACTGGGGCGTCATCCCGCACCAGGCAGAGATTACCCAGGGCACCGTCAACGGCACGATCGTCAAGGCGATCGAGACCGCTAAGGAGCTCGGCTACGTCAAGACTGGCGATTTGACCGTCGCTACCGCCGGCGATCCCCGCATGAGCGTCCAGCTCGAGGACAAGGTCTCCTCGACCAACGTCGCTTACGTCGCTCAGGTGCGCTAAATCGCACTTGCAAGCACACTTGCATTGCAAAGGGCCCGGAAGGCATTGCCTTCCGGGCCCTTTTTCTGTGCCAATGCCGGCGCACGGCAAAACGCGCACCCATTTCTTTACCAAAAGCGCGAAATCCACCCTTCGAGGCCCAATAAATAAAGTCCCAAGCGCTAAAAGTGTTCGCCCGGTGGCAAACCCACACCTCACGCAGGGCTGATAAATCGTTTTAGCAAGGTCCAAATCGATTGCGTTTTCGGAAGTGCGGGGAAAAATTGCTTACCCCCGAGCACAAGCCCTTTTATTTCAACAAAACCCCTGATAAAGTTGGCTTAAATACCGCTTGTGGTTGACCTGTTTGTCTTTTTCCCCGCACTTCCGAAACCGATAGCTTTTCTAGCCCGAACTACGCTCAAACGATCGGATCGCTATGTCATTTCTTGCCTGCGGACCCACGGCTTTTCAGTACTATCGCATCCCGCCCCAGATACTGGGACTCTATCCGGCAATCCTGCCGCCCGACCATGACCATCGCTTGGTGCATTACTCAAAACAACCAGTATTTAAAGACTTGCTCGGCACACCAGTTTGGAGATTCGTGGGCGAAAGAAAACAGCGCGCGAACGGAAAGCTATTTCATAGCCGTCTGCTAACCCAAGAGCCGCCTCCTGGGTCGTTTAGGCAGACTGAGCATGGGTTTGATGTCACGTCCCCGGAGTTCACACTGCTCAACCTTGCTACGCAGGTCTCGCGCAACCAGTTACTCATGGCTTGCTACGAGATGTGCGGCTCCTTTGCAGTGTTTAAGCCCTGCGAGCGAACGCAACAACAACTCGATGAAGCTATTTCGCTTAAGCTCATTCCACCCAACTGCGGCTGGGAGCGTGTTGTCGACACCAAGGGCAATGGCACTAAGCTGTGGAAGCGCACGCCGCTTCTTTCCGCAGCGGATATCGCCACGTTCGCCAAGCAGGCCGCAGGCCTGCGCGGCGTCAAACAACTCCGTTGGGCCGCAAAACGCATGACGGGGCAAACTGCCTCGCCCTTCGAAGTACAGACCTCCATGCTTGTCTCGCTCCCCCGCGACGAGGGCGGCATGGGCATCAACATCGCAAACAACGTGCGCATCCCACTCAGCGACGCCGCACGCTCACTGTATGACAAAACCTGCTGCTACGCCGATATCCTCATAGAGAGCAACATCGACAGCATGGGCGTCATCTTGGAATGCCAAGGCCGCTCCGTCCATGACAGCGAAGCCGCAAGTCTCTCCGATGCCGAGCGCACCACCGCCCTCACAAGCATGGGCTATGACGTTATCCAGATAACCTATGAGCAAATCAAGGACACGAAGAGCTTTAACAACATCGCCGAGCTCATTCATAAAAAGGCGGGGCTCCCCTACATCCCAAAGACCGATCAGGAACGTACCGTCGAAGATGCCCTGCGACGGGAGTTGTTGGTCAATTGGGATGAACTGTTCACCGTTAAGCCGGCCGGCTAGCAGCTAGCGATCAGGGGGACTGTGGGAACGTCAGAAGCAGCAACGCGAGCCGCAAAGCCTGCCTCGGTTAGCTCGATGACCTCGGTAAACGTTGCATCGAAAAACTCCTCGGTTAGCAGGCGATACGGCGGATGATCGGGCTCGCCGGGGTTTTCGCGTACAATCTCGTGCATGACGCCGATGGTCTTGAGCACATATTCTTTATGGATGGGATACTGCCCAAAACGCGTCGCAGCGGTATACAGGCGATCGGTCGCACGCGGAATCGAAACAATGCCGAGCGTCTTGCCAAACCAGTCAAAGTCGCCTTGCTTTTTAATGCGGAACTCCTCACACGGCTTGCCGCCGTGCGCCTCCAGGTACTGGTTCACGCGCGTATTCCATACGGTATCGGCCACCAGATGCGACCAGACGCCCAGCGTTAAATCGAGCAACGACTGCGCCACATCTTCGGACGCAAGCGAGAACTCACAGGCGCCGGGACCGGCAACCGGCTCGGCATCCTTGTAGCGCTGGGGATAGTGCACGCGGTTCAGTCGCTCGCGTTCCTCGATAATCGAGGTTGCCGCGGCTGGCGCACCGTTGGGCGAACATTTAAGCAACGGCGCCACATAGGTATCCCAGAACTCATGCTCACGAGGCTTAGGGATGGGCTCAGGCTTGGCAAAGTGCGTAATGCGGTACGGGATGGGATCGGCGATGCCAGGGACCATATAGCCCACGAAGATATCCGGAACCACACAGCCAAACAAAAAGGCATTGCGGTCGCGCACGCTATTGGCAAGCGCACCGGTGCGCTCCAGCAAACGCTCCGTCTGAGCGATATGAATGTTCCAGCTTGGCATAGCCACCCCCATAAAAACCTGGATAACTATACCATCACGGCAAAGCCGCGCGGGCGGCTACGCACGCTCTACGCAGCAACTAGTCCGTAGCACCGCTTTCGGTTCCATACGACGGCGAAGGTGCCTCGACCACATGGTGGTATCGATCGATATAGATGGCGCGGGCACCCAGGCGTCGCACCAAATCCTGATGATGTGTACTCATCAAGACCGTCTTACCGGCAGCAACATAGGCCAGCAGGAAGTTGACCACGATGTCGCAAGAGTCCTCGTCAAGTCCATTGGTAGGCTCGTCGAGCACCAGGATATCGGGGTTCATCGACACGACGGCAGCCAGCGCAACACGCTTCTTTTGCCCGCCCGAAAGCTGATAAGGCGAGGCATCGACCAGATCGGTAACCTGGAACAGCCCCATGGCATCGCGCACGCGGCGCTCGAGCTCGTCTGCCGGCAGCCCCATTTGAGCCGGGCCAAATGCGACCTCCTCGCCCACCGTGGCGCAGAACAGCTGGGCGTCGGCATTCTGGAACACAAAGCCCACGCGCTGATGAAAACGCTGAGCGGCCGCGGAATCTTTTAGAAACGCCGCATCGATCACGTGCCCGTCAAACAGGTATGCCCCTGCGTCCGCGAGTTCAAGGCCGTTAATAAGGCGCATAATCGTCGTCTTACCGCAGCCGTTGGGACCGAGCAGGGCAACGAGTTCGCCACGATCGACCTGCAGCGACACGCCATCGACAACCGTATGCCCCGCATAGGAGAACACCACGTCGCGTAGCTCGATGAGCGGCGCGACCTCGGCGCCGCCCGCACCGTTCGTGCCCGCCGCACTATTCATATCGATCGTCAAAACGTCGCCCTTCCCCACTCACATCGACGGCTCGGCCGCCCGCACTACAGCACGGCGCACAACACTGCCAGCAGCGCCACGCCGGCCGCATAGACCGCATCGCGCCAGCTAAACCCGGCGCGCGCGGGCGCCGGATACACACCGGCAAAGCCGCGGCACAGCATGGCCTCGTCCATCGCGCGGCTGCATTCCATCGCCTTGATAAAGGTCATGCCCATGATACCCGCGATCGAATCGGTACGCGAAAATCCCTCAGGCGCACGGCCAACGCTGCGCAGCATGACCGATTCGCACAGATCGTGCGCCGTGCGACCCAGCACCTCGATGTGCTTGAGCGCCATATCAAACGTAAAGATAACTTCGTCGGGCAGGTGCAGCATTTTGAGCGCCGCCGACATGCGGCTCCAGGTAAGGGTCCACGAAACACCCAGCACCAGCGACACATTAATGAAGGTCTTGAGCGCAATCTTGAGC
>JAXJLC010000223.1:0-6607 GCA_036297365.1 Collinsella sp. | reverse complement strand
GTGCGTATAGGTAGCGATGCCGCTCATGCGCTGCAGGTAGTTGAGCGCCACGCGCTCACCCGAAAGCAGCACGCGCGCATCGCCGCGCACCTGACCCACATGGTCGCCGGCGTGCACCTCGTCGCCATCGGCAACGTCGAGCAGAACCGAGCTCTGCGAATCCAGCAGCTCAAAGGTGCGGGCAAACACATCCAAGCCGGCGATGATGCCGTCGGCCTTGGCGATAAGCTCCACTGTGGCGGGGCGCGCCGTGGGGCACACGCTCGCCGTGCTCACGTCCTCAAACGTAATGTCCTCGCGCAGAGCCTGCAGAATCAGATCGTCGACGACGAGCTTCATGGTAATGGGATTCATGGTCTACTCCTCCACGGCCTGCGTGCCGGCGGCACGGGCCAGATCATCGATTGCCAGGATGTCGGCGCTCAGGGCGCGATGACGGCCATCGAGCGCGGGATCGCCCGCCTGCTCCACGGCCAGTGACTCGCCGGTACGCATATACCACGCGGCGCGACGACCCCAGACCAGCGCTTCGAGCAGGCTGTTTGATGCAAGGCGATTCTTGCCGTGAACGCCGTTGCAGGCCGTCTCGCCCGCGGCGTAGAGCTCGGGCATCGAGGTGCGGCCGTCCTTATCGACCCATACGCCACCCATAAAGTAGTGCTGCGTGGGCGTAACGGGGATGGGCTCGTCCAAGATGTCGCGGCCGTCCTCAAGGCAGCGCGCGCGAATGTTGGCAAAATGCCCGGTCACCACATCGCGTTCGACGGGGGCGAAGCTCAGCCACTCGTGCTCGGTACCGTCCTGCTTCATCTGCTCGCGAATAGCGGCGGCGACCACATCACGCGGCTGAAGCTCGTCGGTAAAGCGCTCGCCGGCGGCGTTGAGCAAAATCGCGCCCTCGCCGCGGCAGCTCTCGCTGATCAGGAAGGTGCGGCCCGGCTGCGGCGAGAACAGTCCCGTGGGGTGAATCTGCACGTAGTCCAGATGCTCCATCTTAATGCCATGCTCCTGAGCAATGTAGCAGGCATCGCCCGTGAGCTGCGGGTAGTTGGTCGAATGGTCGTATACGCCGCCGATACCGCCCGTCGCCCACAGCGTGTGGCGGGCATGGATCTTAAACGGCTCGCCGGCATGCACGCCCTCGGCGGCATTTGTCAGCTCGTCGGCGGGACGAACCGAGTTGTCCTCGTCCACGGAAACGGCGACGACACCGGCACACACCGTAGCGCCGTCACGCTCGCCCGTCAGGATATCGGTCATGGCTACGTGCTCCAAAATCTGCACGTTATCCAGCTTGCGAACGGCCTGGAGCAGCTTGGTCGTAATCTCCTTGCCGGTGATATCGGCATGGAAGGCAATGCGCGGACGGCTGTGCGCGCCCTCGCGGGTAAAGTCGAGGCTGCCGTCGGCCTTGCGCTCAAAATCCACGCCCATCGCTAGCAGGTCGTTGATGACCGAGCGGCTCGAGCGGATCATGATGTCGACGCTCTCGCGGCGGTTCTCGTAATGGCCGGCGTGCATGGTGTCCTCAAAGAAGGCATCGTAGTCTGAGCCCTCGGGCAGCACGCAGATGCCGCCCTGCGCGAGCATCGAATCGCACTCGTCGACAGCGCCCTTGGAGAGCATGATCACGCGCGTGCTCGTCGGCAGGTTGAGAGCCGCGTACAGGCCCGCTACGCCGCAGCCGGCAATGACGACGTCGCACTCCATGTCGGGGTATTGCTTGGTTTCCACAGGAATCCTCTCCCTTGAATGTGACATAAGGGACCATCCCTCATGCCACATTGTTCTAGCGCGCTGCGTACTCGAGCATACGGTCGAGCGTGAGCTTGGCCTGGTCTGCTGCCTCGTCCGAGACGCCGATCTGCACCTCGCCCTCGCCCGTCTCCAGGCAGCGCACGAGCTTTTCGAGCGTGATGAGGTCCATGTTGACGCAGGTGGGCTGCACCGCGGGGAAATAGAACTTCTTGCCGGTGCCCTGGCAGCGGCGCTCGAGCTCGTAGAGCACGCCGCGGACCGTCACGATGATGAACTCGCTCGCGTCCGACTCCTCGGCATACTTGATGATACCGGCGGTGGAGCCGATGTAGTCGGCCTCGGCCAGAACGTCGGCCTTGCACTCGGGGTGCGCCAGCACGAGCGCGTCGGGGTGGGCCTCCGTCGCGTCGACGATCTGCTCGACGGTGATGATGTGATGGCGCGGGCAGTAGCCGTTGTTGAGGATGACGTGCTTTTGCGGCACCTGCTCGGCTACGAAGCGTCCCAGGTTTTGGTCGGGAATGAACAGAATATGCTGCTGCGGCAGCTCGGACACGATCTTAACGGCGTTGGAGCTGGTGACGCACACGTCGCTCCAGCTCTTGATCTCGACCGTGGAGTTGACGTAGCACACCACGGCCAGGTCGTCGCCGTACTCGGCGCGCGCCGCGTCGACCGTCTCGCGCTTGACCATGTGCGCCATGGGGCAGTCCGCGCCCGGCTCGGGCAGCAGCACGGTCTTGGTGGGGTTGAGCAGCTTGGCGCTCTCGCCCATAAACTCCACGCCGCACAGCACGATAGTCTGCTGCGGCAGACTCTTGGCAAGCTTTGCCAGGTAGAAGCTGTCGCCGACGTAATCGGCCACAGCCTGCACCTCGGGCGCCACGTAATAGTGCGCCAGGATCACCGCGTCACGTTGGGTTTTTAGTTGCTGAATGGCCTCGACGAGCTCTGCGGGCACCAGTGCCGCACGCTCCGTTGCCGTCGTTGCCGATGCCAGGCCGGCCGCGATATCGCGTGCAAGCTCCGACGCATCCATGTTCGCGCTCTGTGCCATCAAGGCCCCTCTCTTTTGGCGAATCTTGGGGCTTTAGTATGACACCTAGGTTTACAGCTGACAAGACAGCTGTAAACCTAGGTGTAAAGTTGAAATAAAGATTCAATCATGTGGCAGGTCCATTTTCGAACTGGCAAGCTGAGGATAGCCGGGCTTTCGATAGCGCAGGAGGCATCTTTCGCCACCGCAACACCGCTTGGCGCGAGCTGCACGCCGTGAGGCGCAAACGGTCCGCACCCCCGCAAGCGGCGCGTGCCCGATGTGGCAAAATCGAACTACTTAAGGGGGCCGAATGCTCAAGATTATTGCCTGCGACGATGATGTCGCTTTTCTAGATAGACTGCACCGGATGATCGACCGTTGGTCGACCGAGACGGGCACGGCGGTCGATGTTGCGCTCGTCACGCGCGGCGAGGACCTGCTGGCCCGCCATGCCGCATCGCGCGCCGACATCATCTTGCTCGATATGATCATGCCGCTCGTCAACGGCATGGACACCGCACGCGAACTGCGCCAGGCCGACACCGCCGTGCGCCTGGTGTTCCTCACCTCGTCGCCCGAGTTCGCGCTGGAATCCTACGAGGTCCGCGCCTTCGACTATCTGCTCAAGCCCGTGACTTACGAACGCCTGGCGCAGTTACTTAACGAGCTTTCGAGCATGCGCCCGGCGGCAACCGACGAGCTCGTGATCAAAACTTCCTTTGGCTACCACGCCCTGCGCCTGTCCGACATCGAATATGCCGAGGTGCGCAACAAGCACGTGGTCTTCCACCTGCGCGACGGACGCGATATCGAGGCACTCGAGTCGTTCCGCAGCGTCGAGGACCGCTTGGAGCAAAACGCGGTCTTCTTTAAATGCCACCGCAGCTACCAGGTCAACCTGCGCAATATCGATCACTTTGACCGCACGGACATCGTCATGCGCTCGGGCGCGTGCATCCCGCTTTCGCGCAGCTGCAAGCAGGGATTCCAAGACGCCTACTTTGCGGTGCGCTTTGGGGGTGGGAGACACTGATGGTCTCCTCGGTCGAAATGGTCCTTTGGGCAATCCACCACGCCACGACGCTGCTCTTTGGCGTCTTTGCCTCGGCGGCGCTGTGCGGTATCGAGATCAACCGGCGTCATGCGCTTGAACTGGTGCTGGTCGGTGCCGTAACCGGATGCGCATTTGGCCTCGCCAATGCCGTCGGCGGCGAGCTTTTCGCCCGCCAGGTATATCCGCTCGTCGTGCATCTGCCGCTCGTCATCTATTTGTGTGCGCGCTACCGCCTGAGCCCGCTGCTTGCCGTGCTCGGCATTACGAGTGCCTATCTGAGCTGCCAGTTCAGCAATTGGATGGGCATCGCCGCATTTGCCGCAACCGATTCCCAGATCGCGTACTATCTGGCGCGCATCGCGACCACACTCGCCGTCTTTGCCGTCCTGTTGCATTGGGCCGGCGACATCGGTCCGCGCTTGGCGATTAAAAGCACCACCGAGCTGGGCATCCTTTTAATCCTGCCGCTCGTCTATTACGTCTTTGACTATGCCACCAACGTCTACACCACGCTGTTCCACTCGGGCTCGGTGGTAACGGTTGAGTTTTTGCATTTGCGCTCTGTGCCTTCTATCTTATGTTTCTTGCCGTTTACCTGCGCGAATACGAAGAAAAGGAAACCGCCGAGCGAGAGCGCTGGATGCTCGAAACCCGCGACAGCGCCGCCATCAAAGAGCTCGAGGCTTGGCGTCAATCTGGGCGCGAGCTGTCGATTCTGCGCCACGATATGCGCCACTTCCTACGCGGCCTGGCCGCTTTAATTGAGGAGGGCCACACCGACGAGGCGCTCAAACGCATCGATGAACTCTGCGAAGCCGGCGATCGCACCGCCGTACGCCGCTTCTGCGCCAACGAGACCGTAAACATCGCGCTTTCGTCATTTAACTCGGATATCAATAGAAACGGCATTACCGCCAACCTGCGCGCCGCCGTACCCGAAACCATCCACGTAGGTGACGCCGACCTGTTTAGCGTGCTCTCAAATGCCTTGGAAAACGCTATCACCGCCGCGAGCGCCGCGCCCCAGGGAAAGCGATTCGTCGACTTTGACCTGCGATTAGAGGACGGCCAGCTGCTGCTGTTAGTTTCCAACACGTTTGACCGCGCGCCGCGCATGGTCGACGGCATGCCCGTGACCCGGCATGCGGGCCACGGCTTTGGCACCAAGAGCATCAAACTTGCCGTGGAGCGCATGAACGGCAACTGTCAGTTCCGCATTAACGGCGATCGGTTTGAGCTGCGCGCTGTGATGTAGAAGTGCGGCGCCGATCTCGCGGCGTGTCTTGCCCGCCAGGCAATCGCTCACCGGCGCCAATCCGCTACAGCGGAGCGGCCGCCGGGGTCAGCTGCTTGATGTAGGCCCACATGCGCTGCTTGGCCGCTTTGTCGGTCAGCGCCGCCTCAAAGCCATCGAGCGCGAGCACGCGGCGGCCCTGCACATGGGCGACCAGGCCGGGCTTGAGCATGGCGGTGTCGAAGTCATCGATCGCCACGAGCATATCGGCGTAGGTCTCGCGCATGGCGTCAGCCGCGTTGTTGTCGAGCAGCAGCACCGCCTCGGGGTCCAAAGCCTCAAGCGCCTCACGGAACAGCTCGCACGGCAGAGTCTCGCCCACCGCGACCGTCCCATCACCCACGCCGGCGACGCTTGCCAGCACGCAAAAATCCTCGGGAGCGTAGCCGATGGCCCCAAGCGCCTTGCGCAACGCCGCGCCATCCGGGCCGGCGGCAAGCTCGCCACCCGAACGCTCGGCCTCGTCCAGATCGCCTTTGACCAGCACGATCGGCGAGCACGCGTTGCCCGCGATACGCACGCCACGGACCGCAAGCGATGTGAGCTCCTGCTCGGCCGCCTGGGCGATGGCTTCTTTTTTCTGGCTTTGTGACGTGGACATGCGCTCTCCAATCGTTTGCGTGCCCACCATTATATAAAAGAGCTGCCCGCGAGTGGTTGCTTTGCGGGCGGCTGGGTATAAGCACGGTCGTACTGAGTTTTACGCGGCTGAGCCGCGTCACATTATGGAGGTCACCATGGCTGACATTAAGCAGATTACCCCCGAGAACTTCGATTCCGTCGTTAACGACAGCCTGCCCGTGCTGGTCGATTTTTGGGCACCGTGGTGCGGTCCCTGCCGCTCCCTCTCGCCCATCGTTGACGAGGTTGCCGATGAGCTGGCGGGCAAGCTTGCCGTTGCCAAATGCAACGTCGACGACAACCAGGACCTGGCCATGAAGTATGGCGTCATGAGCATCCCCACGCTGATTGTGTTTAAGAACGGCGAGGAGATTGACCGCTCGGTTGGCGCTCTGCCCAAGACGAGGCTGCAGGCGCTGCTGGAGAAGCATCTGTAATACGCTTGTTACTTACCCGCCGTCCATGAGCGCTTTTGCACCGCTCGCCGGACTTCTGGATGCACCGAGTGCAACCACGGATAGTATGGTAGTCACAAACAGCCCCCAGTGAACGGGTGCGGGTCGCACAGACTCGTACCCGTTTTCTTATGCAGCTGCGCGCAGAGCGGGCGTAGTAAAATCTGAACCACTGAACTGCCCCATACAAAAGGAGATTTTCCATGCATGATGTTGGAATGAACATGAGCCAGCTTGCCATGAGCGTCAAACAGGTCGACGACACCATCGAGCTCGCTCATGAGTGGAGCCATCAGCTGCTGCATGCGACCGAGAATTTTGACATGGAGCGCATCGGCGCCAAGCTCGAGGCCGCCATGGCCGCGCTGCACGAGGCGCATGACGCG
>JAXJLC010000222.1:0-2924 GCA_036297365.1 Collinsella sp. | reverse complement strand
GTGCGTATCGACATGTCCGAGTACATGGAGAAGTTCAGCGTCCAGCGTCTGATCGGTGCGCCCCCGGGATACGTGGGCTACGACGAGGGCGGCCAGCTCACCGAGGCCGTGCGCCGTCGTCCGTACTCCGTGATCTTGCTCGACGAGATGGAGAAGGCTCATCCGGATGTCTTCAACGTGCTGCTACAGGTGCTTGACGACGGCCGTCTGACCGATGGCCAGGGTCGCCAGGTGTCCTTCAAGAACACGATCATCATCATGACGTCCAACGTGGGCTCCAAAGCCATCGCCGATCTGTCCGGTAAGGACGAGGAGGAGATGCGCCATCAGGTCGACGCCGCCATGGCTCAGACCTTCCGCCCCGAGTTCCTCAACCGTATCGACGACATCGTGGTGTTCCATCCGCTCGGCATGGCGCAGATCGAGAAGATCGTCGACATCCAGCTTGCTGACGTCCGCGCGCGTCTGGCCAAGGAGCGCATGACGCTTGCCATCACCCCGGCGGCCAAGCAGATGCTCGCCGTGGGCGGCCTGGACCCGGTCTTTGGCGCCCGTCCGCTCAAGCGTCTGGTCCAGCGCGAGGTCGTGGACGCCATCGCCGCCGCCATCATCGACGGTACGGTGCGCGAGGGCGATCAGGTGACGGTCGATGTCGATAAGGACGGCGGCTTTACCGTCGTGTGCGATAACACGCCGGCGGCCACCTACGAGGTCCCCGATGCCGAGTAGATTTTTGGGACATGCCTTAAAATCTGCCAGCCGTTTCTAAACGCCAAGGGCGGCGGATCCAATTGGGTCCGCCGCCCTTTTTCGTGCGACAATCGATGATGTCGAGCACGATTGCATGGCAAGGAGATATGCAGATGATAGACAAGAACAAGACGAACACGTCGGCGACCGATGCTGCACCCGCCGCACCCAAGCCTGCGCCTAAGCCGGCACCTAAGCCGTGCGACCCCTACATCCGTGCCGAGAACGAGGACGACGACGGCTACGATCCCTACAGCGATCTCCGCCCCGAGCGTGAGCCGATGTTCGAAGCCGATCCGTGGCGCTGAGTGCCACCCAAAAGGCCACCAATAAGTTGCGGCGAAATAGGGATTGTTTTGCGGTTTGACCAGCAAAAACAGTCCCTATTTCACCGCAACTGCGTTAGGGATTTTTCTGCAGGGGGAGGGTAGTCAAAAAAGCCCCGTCCCAAATTGACTGCTCGGGGAGTCGCATTCGAGCTTGGTTGTCCTCTCAGCCACTCGGCATCCTTCGAGCAGTAATAGTGAAAAAACTTGCCTAAGTGTTAATCAAGTAAGACACAATCTTGCTCTTCAATTAATCAAGAATAGGTATAATTTTGATTAGCTAGAGAGCAAGATTGGAGAATTATGGCATTCAACGACTTGGTCGCCCGGAAAATAAAGGACTTTGAACAGCAGGGGGTTCCGCGGGTCTTTGAGCGAGACCTTGATCTAGGAAATCCACAGGAGCCAAAGCGCGACAACATCGTAAATGTGATTGTGGGGGCCCGCCGTTGTGGAAAGACGTATCGCCTGTATCAGGAGATGCGGCGGCTTCAGAGCCGGGGCGTCGAGCTTGACCGGATGCTTTACTTCAATTTTGAGGATGAGCGCTTGCGCCCGTATGAGCCATCGCTGCTGGCGGACGTGCTCGACACGTTCTATGCGCTGTATCCTGCTGCTCGAACCGAGGGCGCTTATATTTTCTTTGACGAGATCCAGGAAATTCCCGAATGGGGTGCGTTTCTGCGGCGTGTAGTCGATACGGAGAAAGCGACCGTCTATGTGACGGGATCTTCTTCTAAGATGCTGTCCTCAGAACTTAAGAGCGAGTTCAGGGGTCGTTCTCTTGTGCGAGAGCTTTTTCCATTGAGCTTTTCGGAATACGTTCGATATAAGACGGGGAACGTTCCCGAGCCAGATGTGACCTTTTCCCCGAGCGATGCGGCGCTGCTTCGACATCATCTGATCGGATATCTTGAACGAGGGGGATTCATCGCGACACTTGGGCAGACGCCCGCAGACGCGATTCAGCTGCTACAGGAATATGCTTCGCGAACGGTCGCCATGGACGTCGTTGAACGCTACGACGTCAAGAACCCTCGCCTGGCATCGCTGTTCCTGACGCGGTGTATGGCATCTTCGGGACGAGAGCTGTCGGTGAACAAAGTGTATAACGAGTTCAAGAGCAGGCAGATACCCGTCAGTCGTAATTCGCTCAGCGACTTACTTGAGTATTATGAGGACGCCTACCTGTTGTTTTCTGTGCCGGAGTTCACGCGTTCACTGGCAAATAACATGCGGTCTGCGTCTAAGGTCTACGCTGTCGATCCTGCGATGTTTGGAGCATTCTCTCCCGCATCGGCATTGGACCAGGGCCAGAGGCTCGAGACCGCAGTGTTCAATGCGCTAAGAAGAAGGACTCCCGCGGTGAGGACCGGCTCGGTCTGCCGTCTGCTGATCAAAGAGAAGAGTAAAAGCCATGAGGTGGACTTTGTTGCTGGGGACGCACTTCTCATGCGGGCTTATAGCCTGATTCAGGTGAGCGCGGATATGGCAAGTGAGAAAACGCGCGAGCGCGAAATTGCCGCGCTTGATGCCTCGATGGCCCAGTTCGATCTTGGCGAGTCGGCAATCGTTACCATGGATGAACAGACCGATATTCCATGCGAGCACGGTGTGGTACACGTTATGCCCGCATGGAAGTGGCTCCTTGCCTAATCATCTATGGGCCTGTGGGGTCAGGACCTCCTGGCTCCTTCATCACGGTTGGGGAGCACCTTGCTGTGCCAGGCTAGTCCTGGGCTTTGATGCTCGGCAGGAGAATCTGGGCGAGGTAGTCGGTCTCGAGTTTGGTGGCGGCGTCTGCGTTGCCGTCTTTGCCAACCAGGTCGTTCTTGATCTGGCTATAGG
>JAXJLC010000221.1:0-2980 GCA_036297365.1 Collinsella sp. | reverse complement strand
TATCAGGTTCAGGTTGTGTCTTGGTACGACAACGAGAACTCCTACACCTCTCAGATGGTCCGCACCATCAAGTACTTCGAGAAGTTCGTTGCTTAATTTAGCTTTTAGCGAATAGCTCGTTGAGCGTCTAAAGAAGGGCGCGGCCTTATAGGGCTTACACCCTAGGGTCGCGCCCTTTTTATAAGAAATCGTCTGCCGTAATGGGAGGCAGACACGTACGAAAGGTAGAAGCAAACATGGCCTTTACCAAGAAGACCGTCCGCGACATCGATGTCGACGGAAAGCGCGTTCTCGTCCGCGTTGACTTTAACGTGCCTATCAAGGATGGCGTCGTTGGCGACACCACCCGTATCAAGGCTGCCCTGCCCACCATCAACTACCTCGTTGAGCACAATGCTCGCGTCATCCTCATGAGCCACCTCGGTCGTCCCGAGGGCACCGGCTTCCAGCCCGAGCTGTCCCTCGAGCCCGTCGCCAAGAAGCTCGCTGAGCTCTCTGGTCTCGACGTTGCCTTTGTCGCCGACACCTACGGCGAGAAGGCTGCTGAGGCTGTCGCCGCCGTCGAGCCGGGTAAGGTCCTCGTTCTCGAGAACGTCCGTTTTGACAAGCGTGAGAAGAAGAACGATCCCGAGATCGCCAAGAAGCTCGCTTCCTATGGTGACGTCTTCGTTCTCGATGCCTTCGGCACCGCTCACCGCGCCCAGGGTTCCGTCGTGGGCCCCGCCGCTTACCTGCCTGCCGTCGCCGGCTTCTTGCTCGAGAAGGAGGTCGACACGCTGACCGGCATCTTCGCCGAGCCCGAGCGCCCCTTCGTCGCCATCGTCGGCGGTTCCAAGGTTTCCTCCAAGATCGGCGTTCTCGATCACCTCATCGACTCCGCTGACACCCTGATCATAGGTGGCGGCATGGCCTACACCTTCTTCCTGGCTCAGGGCCTGTCCGTTGGTCAGTCCCTCAAGGAAGAGGACTGGGTCGAGCGCGCCGGCGAGATGCTCAAGAAGGCCGAGGAGAAGGGCGTCAAGATCCTGCTCCCCATCGACAACCGCGTTGCCGATCACTTTGGCGAGGACGCTGTCCCCGAGGTTGTCGCTTCCGACGCTATCCCCGACGATCGTGAGGGCATGGACATCGGCCCCAAGACCGAGGAGCTCTACGCCGAGGCCGTCAAGGGCGCCAAGACCGTGTTCTGGAATGGCCCCATGGGCGTCTTCGAGTTCGACAACTTCGCTCACGGCACCCAGGCTATCGCCGAGGCTGTTGCCGAGGCCGACTGCACCTCGATCATCGGCGGTGGCGACTCTGTCGCAGCTGTCAACAAGTTCAACCTGGCCGACAAGATGAGCTGGATCTCCACTGGTGGCGGCGCTTCCATGGAGCTCGTCGAGGGTAAGGCCCTGCCCGGAGTGGAGGCGCTTCTCGATGCCTAATCGCACCCTTCTTATCGCTGGTAACTGGAAGATGAACAACGACGTCGCCGAGGCTGCCAAGCTCGCCGACGAGCTGGCTCAGGCTCTGCCCGAGGTTCCGGCTGGCGTCGAGGTGCTCGTCTGCCCTCCGACCATCGACATCACCACGGTTCATGACCGCATTCAGGCTGCCCCCATCGCCCTCGGTGCACAGAACGTGTACTGGGAGGCCAAGGGTGCCTTCACCGGTGAGTCCTCTTGCGACATGCTCAAGTCCGCTGGCTGCACCTACTGCATCATCGGTCACTCCGAGCGTCGCGACTACTTCCACGAGACCGACGAGGACCAGAACAAGAAGGCCAAGGCTCTCGTTGCCGCCGGCCTTGTTCCCGTCTTCTGCTGCGGCGAGTCCCTCGAGGTCCGCGAGGCCGGCACCTATGTCGAGCACGTCGTGAACCAGGTCAAGGCTGGCCTTGCTGGTCTTGAGATCACCTGCCCCAAGCAGGTCGTTGTCGCCTATGAGCCCATCTGGGCCATTGGCACCGGCAAGACCGCTACCGCCGAGGATGCTCAGGAGGTCTGCGGCGCTATCCGTGAGACCCTCAAGGAGATGTTCGGCGAGGAGCTCGCTAACGGCATCCGCGTTCTCTATGGTGGCTCTGCCAAGCCCGGCAACATCGCTGAGCTCGTCTCCAAGCCCGACGTTGACGGCGCCCTCGTGGGCGGCGCTTCGCTCAAGGCTGCCGACTTCGCCTCTATGGTCGTCAAGGCAGGCGAGTAGGACATATGGCACAGCGTCATCTTCCTGCACTCCTGATTATCATGGACGGCTGCGGCCTGGCTCCGGCCGATGGCGAGAACGCCGTCGCCGCTGCCAAGACGCCCTTCCTTGATAGCCTGTACGAGAAGTACCCCCACACTACGCTCGGTGCTTCGGGCGAGGACGTGGGCCTTCCCGACGGCCAGATGGGCAACTCCGAGGTAGGCCACCTCAACATCGGTGCCGGCCGCATCGTGTTCCAGGAGCTTTCGCGCATCAACAATGCCATCAAGGACGGCTCCATCGCCAAGAACGAGGTTTTCGTCAAGGCTATGGACGATGTCAAGGCTGAGGGCAAGACCCTTCACCTTATGGGCCTTATGAGCCCTGGCGGCGTTCACTCCCACATGAACCACGTCGAGGCTCTGGTCAAGATGGCTGCCGAGCACGGTGTCAAGACCGTTCGCGTCCACGCCTTCATGGATGGCCGCGATGTCGACCCGCAGTCTGGTGCCGGCTACATGAGCGAGTTCTGCGCCTTCCTGGCTAAGATCTCCGAGGAGACCGGTTGCGACGCTCGCGTTGCCACCGTCTCGGGCCGTTATTGGGCCATGGACCGCGACAACCGTTGGGAGCGCATCCAGCGCGCCTACGATGTCATGGTCAATGCGTCCGATGCCGATGTCGACCCCGTTGCCGGCATCAAGGCCTACTACGAGAAGGACCCGCGCGGCGACGAGTTCGTCGAGCCCTTCGCTGCCCACAACGAGGGCATCCACGAGGGCGACGCGGCCATCTTCTTCAACTTCCGTCC
>JAXJLC010000220.1:0-2430 GCA_036297365.1 Collinsella sp. | reverse complement strand
GCGCAGATGGAGCCGCGGATTCAAACGGTGCTCGACTGGCTCCGTTCACAGGACGGTACCATTACCGCAAACGTGTGCGGTTCGGGTGCCTGCTCGTTTGCTCTCTGCGATACTGCCGCCACGGCAGTCAATCTTGCGGCAGCCGCTCAACAAAACGGCTGGTGGGCTTATGCAACGGAGCTCGTTTCCGACACGGTTCGCATTGAAGCGCCAAAGAAGTAAAAATTTCTCTGGCACACGACGGAAATCTTTGTTACTATAGTCGAGCTAACGGGTTGTGGCTCAGTTTGGTAGAGCACTGCGTTCGGGACGCAGGGGTCGCTGGTTCAAATCCAGTCAACCCGACCAGAGCATGAGGAGGGACCGCTTCTTGCGGTCCCTTTTTTTAGCTATTGTTGTGATACCGCGATACCCGCGGTATACTCATTCGAGCTTGTCTCGCTGTATTGTGGAGGTCTACATGTTTGGACTGAGGGCTCCTGAGCTCATCATTATTCTCGTCGTTGTCCTGATTATCTTTGGGCCCAAGAACCTGCCGAAGCTCGGTAAGTCCCTCGGCTCTACCGTCAAGAATATCCGCGAGGGTATGGAGGGCGACGATAAGGGCGAAACCAAGCAGGCCGAGGACGTTGTGGTCGAGGAGTCCAAGGAGGACAAGGAGATCGCAGAGCTCGAGGCCAAGCTCGCTGCTGCCAAGCAAAAGAAGGCAGAGGACAGCGACGCGGACGCAGAGTAGTCCCATCCCTTTGGGGTGAGCACCTGACCGGCTTGCCCGCAGGCTAGCCGGTCTTTTTCGTTTTTGTTGACAGTTGATTGTTTGATCAGAGTTGGGGAGATATCCGTATGGACGCAAGCCAGATCGTACTGACCGCTGAGGGCCGCCAGAAGCTCGTCGAGGAGCTCGCTTGGCGTGAGGGCGATTACGCCAAGGAGATCGTCGAGGACATCAAGGAAGCCCGCGCGTTCGGCGACCTTTCGGAGAACTCCGAGTACGATGCCGCCAAGGACAAGCAGGCCCAGAACGCCGCTCGTATCGCCGAGATCCAGGCCATCCTCGCCAACGCTCAGGTCGCTGCCAGCACGGGCGACCTGACCGTCTCCATTGGCTCGACTGTTACCCTGGTCGACCCCAACGGTGAGCTCATCGAGGTCACGCTTGTCGGTACCACCGAGACCAACTCGCTCGAGCACAAGATCTCCAACGAGTCTCCGGTCGGCCACGCCATCATTGGTCATGGCGAGGGCGACTCCGTCGAGGTTGTTACGCCTTCCGGCAAGACTCGCGTCTACACCATCGCCAAGATCGCACGCTAGACCACGGTCCCGCGTAAAGGTATGTTTTCGCTCCCTGGGACCGAATCCTGGGGAGCGTTTTAGTTTGAGGAGCTAACTATGGCAGAAAACCAGAACGCCGCCGATCAGGCATCGACGCTCAACGATGAGCGCGCTACCCGCCTGGCCAAGCGTGCCTCCCTGTTCGAGGCGGGCCAGAACCCGTATCCCGAGCACTCCGAGATTGAGGACTACGTCGCCGATATCGAGGCTAAGTACGCCGAGCTCGCCGATGGCGAGGACACCGAAGACGTCGTGAAGATCGGCGGCCGTGTGGTCGCCAAGCGCGGTCAGGGCAAGATCATGTTCATCGTCGTGCGCGACGCAACCGGCGAGATCCAGCTGTTCTGCCGCATCAACGATATGGACGAGGCCGCCTGGAACACGCTCAAGGCACTCGACCTGGGCGATATCCTGGGCGTGACCGGCGTAGTCGTGCGCACCAAGCGTGGCCAGCTCTCCGTCGCCCCCAAGAGCGCGACGCTGCTGTCCAAGGCCGTTCGCCCGCTGCCCGAGAAGTTCCACGGTCTCTCCGACAAGGAGACCCGCTATCGCCAGCGCTATGTCGACCTGATCGCCAACGACGACGTTCGCGAGACCTTCCGCAAGCGCTCGCAGATTCTCTCCACGTTCCGCCGCTTTATGGAGTCCGATGGCTACATGGAGGTTGAGACCCCCATCCTGCAGACCATCCAGGGCGGAGCTACTGCCAAGCCGTTCATCACGCACTTCAACGCGCTCGATCAGGAGTGCTACCTGCGTATCGCCACCGAGTTGCACCTCAAGCGCTGCATCGTCGGCGGCTTTGAGCGCGTGTTCGAGATCGGCCGTATCTTCCGCAACGAGGGCATGGACCTTACCCACAACCCCGAGTTCACCACGATGGAGGCCTACCGCGCCTTCTCCGATCTCGAGGGCATGAAAGCGCTCGCCCAGGGTGTCATTAAGGCCGCTAACAAGGCTATCGGCAACCCCGAGGTTATTGAGTACCAGGGCCAGACCATCGACCTGTCCGGCGAGTGGGCCAGCCGTCCCATGACCGACATCGTCTCGGACGTGCTCGGCAAGAAGGTCACCATCGACACGCCGGTCGAGGAG
>JAXJLC010000219.1:0-6320 GCA_036297365.1 Collinsella sp. | reverse complement strand
GGATGAGCATGGCGGCGCGCACGCCCGGATAGGCCGAGACCTTGGAGACGTTGGCGTCCACCTGTGGGGTGCGGATGGCGGCCGAAGCGTCCTGGCCGTCAATGGTCAGGCGCGTATCCTCGCCGGTGCCGTTGGTAAAGCGAATTTCGATCTGCTCGGCGAGGGCGTCGATTGCCGCCTCGTCGTCCAGATCGATGCCGCGGTCGAGCGCGGCGAAGGTGACGGCGCGATACATGGCGCCCGTGTCGAGCTTGTTAAAGCCCAGCTGGCGGGCGATCTCCTTGGCGATGGTGGACTTGCCGGAACCGGCGGGGCCGTCGATGGCGACGATCATGCAATGCTTCCTTTCGATGATTGACGTGCTGGTATGGTTCGCGGGCGTTGGGGCGCGGCGGGTTGCCTAGCCGGTGTAGCGCTCGCGGTAGGTGTTGCGCTTGGGTGCGGAGCCGTGGCTGCCGTGGTGACGCGTGCGGCTGGCGGGCGTGTCTTGGGGCTTGCCGCCGCGTATGGCGCTGGCCTGCTTGGGAGGGATGCCACCGCTTTTGAGGATTAGTACCTCGCGCTCGGTGAGCTCGCGCCACGAGCCTTTGGCCACGTCCTTGAGCTCCAGGCCGGCAAAGTTACAGCGGTGCAGGCGGATCACCGGGTGGTGGATCTTGCTCAGCATGCGCTTGACCTGATTCTTGCGACCCTCGCGGATGATGACCTCCACGGCGGTGGTGCCGGGCTTGACGCCTTGCGGAGCCACGGCCTCGGCCTCGCGCGCGGTAATGACGCGGCAGATCGCCGGCTGGCACAGGCCGTCGTCGAGCTCGATGCCGCGGCGGAGCGGTTCTAAGTCGCGATCGGTCAGGTGGCCGTCCACGAGCGCCTGATAGGTCTTGTAGACGTGCTTGCTGGGGTGCAGCAGGTCCTGCGACAGATCACCGTCGGTGGTAAAGAGCAAAAGGCCCGTGGTGTCGCGGTCCAGGCGGCCCACCGGGAAGAGCCCCGGAAAGCGGTTGCGCGGTACCAGGTCGGCCACGCAGGGGCGCTCCTGCGGGTCGCTCATGGTGGTGAGGTAGCCGGTCGGCTTGTAGAGCATCAAGTACACGGCGCCCTGGTTGAGCTTGACGGGCATGCCGTCGACCTCGATATGGTCGCGGTCGACGTCGACCTTGGTGCTCAGCTCGGTCGCGACCTGACCGTTGACGGTCACGCGTCCGGCGGTCATCAGGTCCTCCGAGCCGCGGCGGCTCGCCACGCCCGCGCGCGCCAAAAAGCGCTGCAGGCGCATGGTGTGCGGATAGACGGGCTGGGCGTCGGTTGCGGGTACTGCGTTGCCCATGGCGCGCGTCTCCCCTACTTCGTTAGTCCTCGTCATGCGTATCCTCCGCAGTGTCGTCGGTGGCTCGGGATTCCTCGCTGCCGACTGCCTCAACATCTTCAACATCGGTATCGAGCAGTTCGCGCTCTTCGTCCAGGTCCTCGGCTTGCTCCTCGAGCGTGGACTGAATACTGCGGCCGCTCAGGCGCTCGCGGATAAACTGACGCGACTGCTCGTCGGGGGCAAACTGCTCCAGGTCGGGCAGGTCGCGGGTGGAGCGCAGACCGAACTTTTCCAAGAAGGCGTTGGTCGTGCCGTAGATGATGGCCTGACCGCGCTGGGGGTCGCGGCCGAGCTCACGCACCAGGCCCTTGTCCACGAGCGACGCGATGACGCCGTCGGAGTTGACGCCGCGGATGCCCTTGACCACCTCGCGCGTCACGGGCTGGTGGTAGGCGATGACGGCCAGGGTCTCGAGTGCCGCCTGCGACAGCTTTTGCGTGTCCCAGCTCAACACGTAGGCCTCGACCACGTCGTGGTAGGCGGGGTGCGTAAACAGGCGCCAGCCGCCGGCGACCTCGCGCAGCTGAAAGCCGCGGTTGGCCTCCTCGTACTCAACCTTGAGCTCGGCGAGCAGCGATGCGCACTCGCCGGGGGCGATATCCAGCGCACCAGCCAGCGCGGGCGCACTCACCGGGTCGCTCGACACCAGCAGCAGCGCCTCGAGGGCACCTTTGAGGCTGTTTGCCTCTAGCGTGGAAAGGGTTGACATGGTTGCGGCTCCTATTCGGTGAGCTCGGGGCCCTCGCCGGGCACATAGGCCTCGGCGCCCTCGATGCGGTTGATGCGGATGGTTCCAAAGATCTCGTCCTGGCTCAGCGTGAGCGAGCCGCGCTTGGCGAGCTCCAGCATGGCCAGGAAGGTGACGACGAGCTGCTCGGTGGTGGCATCGCCGTCCAACAGCTCGCGGAAGGTGCAGGTTTGGTGCGCCATGGTAAAGCGGTCGACTGAGGCCACGGTCAGGTCGAGCGGTACGCGATGCGGCGCCACATGCTCGGCCTCCAGCAAGAAGGTCTGGCGCTTGCCGTCCAGGTCGGCACAGATGACGGCGAGACCGCGCAGGGTAATGCCGGCAAGGTAGTCGGGCATAAGGCCTAGGAACTCCGGGTCGGGACCGGCCACACGCGGATGCATACGGCTTTCGGCCTGCATGCGGGCACCGAGGGCCGCAGCCGCGCCCTTAAACTGCTTGTAGGCAATCAGGCGCTGGATCAGGACCTCGCGCAGGGCGTCGCCGTCGAGCGCGCTGAGCTCCTCGAGATCTTCGTCGAACTCGTCATCGTCTTCATCGGCTTTGCGTGGGGCCTCCTGCGGCACCAGAGAGGCAGCCTTGATGTCCAAAAGGGTTGCCGCGACCAGCAAAAAATCGCTCGCCACGTCCAGGTCCAGTGCTTCGATGCGCTCGGCCTCGGCAAGGTATTGCTCGGCCACCTCGCTGATGGAGATGGCGCCAATATCTACTTTTTGGCGGGTTACCAGCTGCAGCAGCAGGTCGAACGGTCCGCTGTAGACCTGCGTCGACACGCGATACGACATCTTCGACCTCCTTTGACGGCGCCTTCGCGGCGCGGTTTGGGTGCATATTGCGACAGTTTTGCACGGTCGACCTGTAAGTTTACCTTAGATGCCGGCGATTGCGAAGTTGAGCAGCTGCTCAGCAAGCGGATACACGGTAACGTCGAAATAGCGGCCGATTACATCGATGCCGGTCCACATGGGCAGCAGATACAGCACGATGATGAGTATGGGCATGGCGTATTGCTGCAGGTGGTAGTAGTTGGCGAGCGCCTTACCTTTGAGGAACGGCACGATGATCGACGAGCCGTCAAGCGGCGGAATCGGAATGAGGTTAAAGAACGCAAGCGATAGGTTGACCACGATAAACGTAGCGCCAAAGTTCATGATTTGCGACGCTACGGCAAAGGACATACTGGTGTAGAGGTTGCCGTAGGTCAGGTGCATGAGGGCTGCGGCCAGGCACGCGAGCGCGATGTTCGATGTGGGGCCGGCTACGCTCACCAGGACCTCGTCGCGCTTGGGGTGCTTGAGGTTGTTGAGATAGACGGGCACGGGCTTGGCGAAGGCGAACACGGGACCGCCTGCGGCGAGCATGAGCAGCGGCAGGATGATGGTGCCAAACGGGTCGATATGGTTGAGCGGGTTGAGCGAGACGCGGCCGCGCGAGCGAGCCGTTTTGTCGCCGAGCGCCCAGGCTGCGGCGGCGTGCGCGCTCTCGTGGATCACGATGCCAACGATGACGGCAACGGCACTGGCGAGCAGGTTCATGATGTAGCTGCTGGACATAACGCTCCCCTAGCGGACGCGGCGCGAGGCGCGCGTGAGCAGGTAGTCAATTACAAACAGGATCACAGCGACGATAGCATAATCCAGGCGGAACACACCGCCAAAAGGCGACGTGATGACGCCGTAGCCGGCGATGGCGCTCGGCAGTGCACGCGAAAGCTCAACGACAAAGCCAACGATCTGCAGCTTGGCGGTGAGGCCGCTAAAGCACAGCAGAACGGTCATTGCGCTCATAAAGATGCCGCAGATGCGACAGGCGATGGCGATGATGATCATCGCAACGGCGGCGGCCTTACGAGAGTTCACGCGCGGTCTCCTCTTCGATCTGGGTGGAAAGCTCCAGCCATTCGTCCTCGAGCTTGGGCAGCTCCTGCTTAAGGCCGTTATATTCCCCCAGCGCGGCGTTGAACTTGTCCTGATCGGCATAAAGCTCTTCACTTGCCATCAATTCCATAAGCTCGTCATAGCGGGCACGCTTTTTGTCGAGCTCTGCCTCGATCTTCTTGAGCTGGTTGCGCACGCCCTTGAGTTTTTTGTTGAGCGCAGCGCGGGCCTGGGCCTCGGCACGCTTTTGCTCCTTGGTCTTTTTGCCCTCGGCAGGTTTGGAAGCGGCGGCGGGCGCATCGGGCTGGGCCGCGGTGACCTTGGCGGACTTGGCCGCGACAGGCACGCTCTCCCCTGCTGTCTCGGCGGCGGCGCGGGCCGCGAGGTCCTCGCGCTTGTAGAGGTAGTAGTCGTAGTCGCCGTCGTAGACCGTGACCTTGCCGTCGCGGATGTCGATCACACGATTGGCCACGGCGCGTACCAGGTGCTCGTCGTGGCTGATCAGCACGATGGTGCCGGGGAAGTTTTGCAGGGCGTTCTCGAGCATGTCCACCGAGTCGATGTCCAGGTGGTTGGTGGGCTCGTCCAGGCACAGGAGCGCCTCGGGGGCCACAAGCATCTTGGCCAGTGCCAGACGCGCCTTTTCGCCGCCGGAGAGGACGCGGACCTGCTTCTCGATGGAATCGTTGTCGCTAAACAGGAAGGCGCCCAGCAGGCTGCGCTGCTGCGGCACGGTCCATTTGGGCGTGACGGTGTCGATCTCTTGCAGGACGGTATTGGACTCGGTCATGCCCTCGAGCGCGTGCTGGGCGTAATAGGCCACGCCCACGTTGGTGCCCAGATCGCGGGTGCCGGTGGTGGGCGGCTCCAGGCCGGCGAGGATCTTCATGAGGGTGGACTTGCCAGCGCCGTTGGGGCCGACGAGCGCCACATGCTCGCCGCGGTAGAGCTTGAGGTCGATGTCGCTGTAGATGTGCTTGTCGCCGTAGGACTTGGAGACGCCCTCCAGGCCCACGACCATGTCGCCGGAGCGCGGCGGATCGGGGAACTTAAAGTCGATGTGCTTGTGGCCCTCGGGCAGGATGACGAGCTCCTTTTTGATCTGCTCGATCTTGCGGATGCGCTCCTGCGCCTGGGCGGCCTTGGTGGGCTTGTAGCGGAACTTGTCGACGAAGACCTGCATGTGGGCAATATCGCGCTCCTGGGCGGCGCGCTTGGCGCGCATCTGCTCCAGGTTGTCCTCGCGCTGCTTGAGGTAGCTGCTGTAGTTGCCGGTGTAGGTGGTCACGCGACGGTTTTCGAGTGCGGCGACGTGGTCGACGCAGGCGTCCATGAAGGCGCGGTCGTGGCTGACGATGAGGACGGCGCCGTCGTAGTTGGCGATAAAGCCGCGCAGCCACTGGACGCTCTCGAGGTCCAGGTGGTTGGTGGGCTCGTCCAGAAGCAGCAGGTCGGGGTGGCGCAGGAAGAGCTTGGCCAGCGCGATGCGCATCTGCCAGCCACCCGAGAACTCGGAGCACGGGCGCTCAAAGTCGGTGACCTTAAAGCCCAGGCCGGACAGGATTTTGCGCGCGTTGCTCTCGAGCTCGTAGCCGCCCAGGTGCTCAAAGCGGTCCTGGACCTGGCCGTATTCATTTAGGAGTGCGTCGACGTCCTTGCCCTGCTCGGAGAGCTCGGTGATCTGGGCCTGCAGCTCGTTGGCGCGCTCGCCCATGCGGCGGATTTCCTTGGCGGCGGCCATGACCTCGGCGAGGATGGTGGTGTCCTTGTGTTCCAGGTTGGTTTCCTGCTCTAGGTAGCCCACCTGGCAGTCCTTGGCGTACTGGACCTGGCCGGCGTCGGGGCTGTCGATGCCCATGATAATCTTGAGCATGGTGGTTTTGCCGGCGCCGTTGGGGCCCACGAGCGCAAAGCGCTCGCCGGGGTTGATCTGGAAGGACGCGCCGCTAAAGAGGACGCGCGCGCCGAAGCTTTTTTCGATCTTGTCGACCAGGAGGATCATGGTGCCGCCTTTGACCTTGTGTGCCAATATGAAAAAAGGCCCCAACTTGCGTTGGAGCCTCATTCAATGCTCGGGTGGAGACGAGGGGGATCGAACCCCTGACCTCTTGACTGCCAGTCAAGCGCTCTCCCAGCTGAGCTACGCCCCCGTGCGAAGAAGTACTATACGGGAACTCCCCCGCCGATGCAAGGACAATTTTGGAAAAACTTTCCGGAGGCGCGGGCGCCGCTGGGACGAGAGCGCGGCGCGGACTCGAGGGCCAGGGACCCGCGAGGCCGGATCCGGCCCGCGGGGCGCGCCCCGCGGGCGGCGGCGCTGCCGCCG
>JAXJLC010000218.1:0-2858 GCA_036297365.1 Collinsella sp. | reverse complement strand
ATATCGCCAAAGTTGCCGGTCGGTACGCAGAACTCCACGGAGTCGCCGGCTTCGATGGCGCCGGCGCGCAGCAGCTGCGCATAAGCGGCAAAGTAGTAGACGACCTGCGGCACCAGGCGGCCGACGTTGATGGAGTTGGCGCTGGAAAGTACCGTGCCGGCGGCCTCCAGACGCTCGGCAAGCTCCTTATCGGCAATGATGCGCTTGACGGCACTCTGGGCATCGTCGAAGTTGCCGCGAATGCCGCAGACGGCGACGTTATCGCCCTCCTGCGTGGACATCTGCAGGTTCTGGACGCGGCTGACCTTGCCCTCGGGATAAAAGACGGTAATACCCGTGCCCGGGGCGTCGGCAAAGCCGGCGAGTGCTGCCTTGCCCGTGTCGCCCGACGTGGCGGTGACGATCATGATGCGCTCGGCGCCGCCGTCCTTGGCGGAAGTGCGGGCCATCAAGCGGGGGAGCATCTGCAGGGCGACGTCCTTAAAGGCACTCGTGGGGCCGCCAAAGAGCTCCATCACATAGGTCTGAGGGGCGTCAGCGCCCGGCGCAGCGTCGAGTTTGACGAGCGGCGTAACCTCTTCACTCGCGAACGTGCCGCGGTATGCCCCGTCGACACACGCCGAAATTTCTTCGGCCGTGTAATCATTCAGTAACATTCCCAACACATCTTGAGCGATTTCAAAGTACGATTTATCTGCAAGCGAGCTGATATCGACCTGCTGGGTGCCGAGCTCGTCCGAGACAAACAAACCCCCGTCGGGAGCGATGCCGGTGCGGATTGCCACCTTACTTGAGCACGATAAAGTGCGTCCTCGTGTACTATGATAAGTTCCCATATAACACTGCTCCTCGGATGCCTTGGTTCCAATCGGTGAAACCATGGTATCAGAGCGCGCAAAATAGGTTCGCAGAGGCTTTTTAGAAAGGTAACCTCCAGCCCATGATTAAGATTGCCAAGTTTGGCGGCTCGTCGGTCGCCGACGCCGAACACTTTAAGAAGATCAAGGCCATCGTCGATGCCGACCCGGCTCGCCGTTTTGTGGTGGTTTCTGCCTGCGGTCGCCGCTTTAAGGGCGACACCAAGGTGACCGACCTGCTCTACCTGGTTAACGCGCACGTTAAGTACCACGTGTCGTGCGAGGAGCTGCTCGAGGACATCGGCCAGCGCTACTTTGATATTGCCGACGAGCTGGAGCTCACCTATCCCATCCGCGAGGAGTTTGCGGCCTTTGCCGAGCGCGCCCGCTCGGGCGGCTACTCCACCGAGGAACTCGTGAGCCGTGGCGAGTACTTCACCGCTCGCCTGATGGCCGAGTACCTGGGCCTGCCGTTCTTGGACGCCGCGACGGTTGTGGCGTTCCATCACGACGGTACGCTCAGCATGAACCGCACCTCCGAGCTGGTGCAGGAGTACGGCCAGCAGGGCGGCTTTGTTATGCCCGGTTTCTACGGCGCGACGCGAGAGGGCCAGATCAAGCTGCTCGACCGTGGCGGCGGCGATATCTCGGGCTCGATCCTGGCCAAGTGCCTGGGCGCCGATCTGTACGAGAACTGGACCGACGTCTCGGGTTTCTATTCTGCCGATCCGCGTATTGTTCCCGAGGCTCAGCCCATTGCGCGCGTTACCTACGAGGAGCTGCGCGAGCTTTCGTACATGGGCGCAAGCGTCCTGCACGAGGAGGCCGTGTTCCCCGTGCGCGAGGCGGGTATTCCGCTGGTCATCAAGAACACCAATGCGCCGCAGGACCCCGGCACCATCATTAGCGAGACAGCTGATGAGGGCGAGGCGGAGCCCATCATTACCGGCGTGACCGGCAAGCGCGGCTTTGTCGCCATCAACGTTGCCCGCGACCGCACCAAGCCCCGTGTCGGCTTTATGCGCCGTGCGCTTTCGGTCTTCGAGCGCTATGACGTTTCCGTCGAGCACATGCCCACCGGTGTCGACCGTTTTGGCGCCGTGGTGCAGGAGCAGGACGTGCACGACTCGCTGTACTCGCTCGTGGGCGACATTCAGCAGGAGGTCGAACCGCTCGAGATCGAGGTTGTCGAGGGCTTGGCGCTCATCGCGACCGTCGGCCGTAACCTGCGCGGTCGCGCGGGTATCTCGGGCCATCTGTTTGGCATGCTTGGTCAGGCCGGCGTGAGCGTGCGCATGATTTCGCAGAGCTGCGACGAGATCAACATCATTATCGGTGTCGAGGAGAAGGACTTCGACTTGGCGATTCGGACCATTTACCGTGCCTTCTCCGATGAGAACGGCATTGTGAAGGTCTCCGATTTGGAGGCTTCCACGCCGGTCGATCCCGCCCTGGCCGCGCTCCACAAGTAGCTGCTATCCCAGTAGATTTTTGGGACTTGCCTCAAAAATCTACGGTGGGGCGTTTCGTTTCGGTTTCGTTTCGACGGGGCGGGTTTCGTGTCCGCCCCGTTCTTGTATACACTGGCAACAATAATCGGCCTGCTTGGCGTGCGGGCAAAAGCCACAACCTTTAAAGGGGGAAGCATGAAACAGTACACGGTTGCTATTTTGGGCGCGACGGGAGCCGTGGGCACCCAGATGCTCGAGTGCCTTAACGAGCAGGAGTTCCCGGTTGGCAAGCTCAAGCTGCTGGCGAGCGCGCGTTCTGCGGGCAAGACCGTCGAGTTCCGCGGCGAGCAGATCGTGATTGAAGAGGCTTGTCCCGAGGCCTTTGAGGGCTGTGACATTGTGCTTGGAGCCGCCGGCGACGACATCGCGAAGGAGCTGCTGCCCGAGGCCGTCAAGCGCGGCGCCGTCGTGGTCGACAACAGCCATGCCTTCCGCATGGATCCCGAGGTGCCGCTGGTTGTGCCCGAGATCAATGCCGACGACATCAAGT
>JAXJLC010000217.1:0-4637 GCA_036297365.1 Collinsella sp. | reverse complement strand
GCTCAAGGGCGATCGCCGCATCATGAACCTGGTCAGCAAGGTCTGCAAGTCGTTCCATGTCGATTGTGGCGCGCTCGAGATGCCCTATGCCAAGACCGATGCCTATGCCGCGCTCGAGGCGAGCCGCCGAGCCCTTACCATCGCCGGCGTGGACGGCACGCGTCTGGCTTGCGCTCGTACCGAGGACGACCTGCCCCACAATGTCAACCCGACGAACATTGCTACGGTATCCGAGGTCGTGACCGAGGTTATCCGCCGTTCGTAGACGGAGCTCTAAGGAGTCAACGTGTTTTCGTATATTAAGCGCCATTGGCCTGTCTACGTGATTTTGACCTTGATTGCCATTGCGTTAGGATTTGGGGCTGCCTACATCGTGGGCGCAAAGGGCTCGACCCCCGCCTCCGCAATCAGCGAAGAGGTGGAGCAAGAACAGAGTACGGGTGCTGATGGGATTCCTGAGTCCGAGCAAGCAATCGTTGATGGTGGATCTTCGTCTGCAGAGTAGATACGGCGATTTACATGATTGAAAGCGGGTGAGCCAGGGGACTGGCTCGCCCGCTTTTTGATCGCGCTAGCGCTTCTTTGGGATCGACCTAAGGCGAGCGAACCATAGGGCTGCGGCACCCGAGGTCAGGAGCGCGGTGATGCAAGCGGCGATGGGAACTGCTCCTGTTGCCGGTAGGTCCTGCGGTAGGGTACAGCGTTGAATGACACAGTCCTCGTCATGTGACTCAAGTTTATCGCCGCCGCCGTTGCGGCAAAGACCGACGCGTGCGCTGTTGGTGAGTGCAGTTTGGGGCGTATAAGCCGACGTTGCCTGCATGTGCACGACTGCGCCCCGAGCGTCTGTGCCAAGGATTGCTTTGGCATCGTCAAGGTCGTCGTGCTCATCTTTGAGATCATCGCGGGTCCAAGAATCCGCATCGCTTCGAGTCGTAAAGTCGGCGGCTACCGCACCGTATTCAATTCGAATGCCCGTTACGACGGTATTGGGTGTAAGGTCGAGCTCTTCCGCCTCGAGTGTGGTGGATTCCGTGGTCGAGACATCCGCCTTCCAGAGGCGCCAGCCGTCGTAATCGACGAGGCGACAGTCCTCACCAAGGCTCTCTTTTACTTCGTCGGACTCAAGCCAAGGATTTTCGTGCCCATCGTCAAGTGTCGCGTTTGCCGGCTCACCGACGTCTGTCGAGTCCAACGGCGTCGTGCGATACCATACGTTGCACAGACCGTTGAGGTCGCCGATGGCGACGGGGGTTTCGATTGAGATGAATCTCGCTGTGCCGTCTTTGGCGCACTCAAGATCATCGGTAATCGTAAACTCATCAACCCAAGTAGCGGAATCGTTTCGAGCATCGATGGTATAGGAGAAAAGCCCATCACTATTGGTTTGCGTCGTGGCGCGGTTTTTACCATCGCCGTTAGCCAACAGGCCCTTTTCGATAGGTTGGACAAGTTCCTGACGCTTGTCGACCTGCCCCTTGATCTCGATGGGCGCATCCTTCATCGCGACGGATTGGACTTCTCCCGTATCCTTTATTTCAAACGTTATCTCCTCGGCAAGGTCATAGGTCCGCGGAGACATCATTTCGCGCAACGAGTAGGTGCCGGGTGCAAGATGTTCGACGCGGTGTGGCTTGTCGGATGAGGTCCAGGAGTCTATTTCGGTTTTATCGGGACCATATAAGGTGAGCCGTGCGCCTTCTACTTCCTGCTCACCGCTTGCATCGACCTTGGAGATATCAACCTTGGTGTAATCGTCGGATACGTTAAGCCGTGCTTCTACAACGGGTGTTTTCTGGTCGGCATAAGTAAGGTCGACAATATGGGTTGTCTGATCGAGCAAGAAGCCTGCCGGCGCTTGAGTCTCGACAACCTCGTAGCGTGCGGTGCCAGATCCCAGTGGGAGGTTGTCCGCGCGTGCTTCTCCAGTTTCATCCGTCGTGACGGTAGCGACAGTCTCACCGTCGAGTGCGGCAATGCTACCGTCGGGGCGCACGATATCACCCGAGGCACGGATCTCAAAGATGGCGCCCGCGAGGCTGCTGCCGTCTACGGCATCGGTTTTAACGATCCTGATATTTCCGGTCGCGGCGTGGTCATAATACGAGGCGATTGCAACGGGCGTTAGGTTCATGTCGGCGGGTATGTTTACCTCGATTTCTTCGCCGACAAGATAGGGCTCTTTGGCCGAGGTTTCGCGTACATAATAGGTGCCCGGCACGAGCGATTCGGGCAGTGTGACGGTCCCGGTCGCGTCAGTCGTAAAGGTGTCCATTACGTTATGTGCTGGATACCAGCAAGTTTGTGAGACAGGTTCGTGATTGCTGTCGAGGAGTTGGAAGGAGAATCCGGCTAGGGGAACAGAAGCGCCTGTTTGGGCATCGCGTTTTACAATCTGGAGATGCGTCGACAGAGCGTGGTTGTCCACGATATATTGAAGCTCGGCGCCGTCGGAAATCTGATTGGCCCCGACGGTCCATTCCCCTGCACGTTTAAAACCCTCGGGGACGGTTTCCGGAACCTCGCGAACCGTGTAGCCGGCACGGTCGTATGGGACGGCTCCGTGGACACCGGCGGGTCGCTTACCTGTGCCGAACCATGCTTCGGGCTGGTCTTTGGTGGAGGCAAAGCCATAGATGTTTGTGGTCAGTGTGCCAACAACCTGCTGAGAGCTGTTGCTGACAACCTCAAAGACAACACCACCCGCCGGCTGCTCCAGGCCGGATTGGTCGCTATTGCCGTAATCCTTGAATTTGGAAATCTCAAGGTTAAACGCAATGGGGATATCGGAAACGCGAGATTCGATCTCGACCACGCCTGAATCGCCGAGCTGGTCGGCTCCAACGGTATAGGTCCAGCTGTCGTTGGATGGCAGGTAGCCCTCGGGGGCTTTTGATTCGTAGATGGTAAAGGTTCCTAAGGGGACATCGGCGAGGGTGGCCCGACCGCTTTCGTCGGTCGTGAGGATTTGTGCCCATCCAGGGGTTGATTGCGACACACACGTGAACTCTGCTCCTGCGAGTGAAGATCCCACCTGGGGGCCGGCATTCGTCGCGGCATCGAGTTTTACGATACGCAGATTGATGGTGCCGGGCTGTTCATCAATGGCGACCCGCCCGCCGTCATTCCCCGTGGTAAAGGCAATACGATCGTGGCGGGGGACATAGCCGGCCGGCGCCTTCGTTTCAACTAGGTAGTATGCCGTGTTGGGCAGAAGTGTTGCTTGCGCTCGACCGTTGCTGTCCATCTTGATGGTGCCGACACGCGCGCCGCTGGCGCTCTCAAAAATATCGAATGTTGCCCCGGTAAACTGATAGGTATTGTTTCCGCTGGTAATAACGGTGTTAGCAGACTGCTTTTGGAAGGAAACAGAGACCGCCGGCAGTACATAGAGCATGTCTTGACGTTTGCTGCCGCCCGATACGGCCCCTAGATAGCGTCGCGCGCGGTGCGGAGCGGCTTCGATGCTTCCTGATTTTGCGCTGTCATGGAGCCACCGCGCAGCCGCCACGACTTCATTGTCGGCGGTAAAGTGTCCGCTCTTGGTTTTACCCTGAGCGGTCGTGTAGGAGTAGGTGCCGTCGACATGGGTAGTGCCGTTGAGCATCCATACGGCAAGCTGGGTGGCGGCGCGGGCGCGATCGGGTGAAAGATGGTAACCGCCAAACGACGTGGTGGTGGGATATCCGTGACAAACGATTGCCGCGAACTCGTCGTCGAGCCACACCCAGCCTTGATCAAAGTTGAGCCATGGGCCGCCCGGTTTGGTGGGGCCGGGGCGCTCCTGGTTCATGCAGTAGGCAATCGAGGTGTCTTGAGCTTCATACTTGCCGATGAAGAAGGGCCCACAATCATCGCTAATAGTGCGGAAGCCGAGCTGGTCGTAGCCATCGACGGCAAATGCGGCTCCCGGTGCCAGGCAGCCGAAAAGCAGGAAGAGGAGCAGGAGCAGCGGACCTGTTGCGATTGCGCTGTGGACAGAGTGCGTGGGTGCGTTGGACATGGCTGCTCCTTATCCCTCGTGCGCCGCACGGGGAGGCTGCGACGCGTAGGATGAGGCTACCCCCGAGGTTCATGCGGGTAAGTACCGGAGCCTGACCAAAAGCTTGCCCAATTCCTGACAAATTGAGCTCAAATACAACAATCAAGCAAAAGCGCAGGTAGAAGATAAGGAGAACAGGAGGTCAAAGGTCCTCATCTCCACAATTGACGCGATTTTCAAACGAATCTCCATAGCTAAAACAAGCATCGCCACCCTTGTATCGAACAAGACAACCGCGTTATACTATCCCCCTCATATGCGGGCATCGCCAAGTGGTAAGGCATCAGCTTCCCAAGCTGACACTCGCGGGTTCGAGTCCCGTTGCCCGCTCCAGCTAGAAGCACAAGCACGGCACCATTACGGTGCCGTGCTTTTTTCAATAAAGCGCCGGGACTCGAACCCGACAGGGTGCGAGCGTAAAGCAAACGCGAAGCGTTTGTAGCGAGCAGGCGAAGGCGCCGACAGGCGCCTGAAGCCGGTGCGGATTTGCGAAGCAAATACGCGGATGTCCCGTTGCCCGCTCCATCGAGTGCGGGAGACATGGGGACAGCCAATTCAACAAAGTCTTCCCCCGCGGCTTCGTGAGGCTGAGGGG
>JAXJLC010000216.1:0-2594 GCA_036297365.1 Collinsella sp. | reverse complement strand
GCGCCGCGGAACTCCATCCGCGGCGCCCTTTTATTCCAAAATCTATGCAGGGGCCCGCTCGGTCATGTGTTCCGAGCGGGCCCCTGCTGTTAGCTTGTGGCACTGAATAGTTTAGGCTTCGTCGACGATCTTAAGGCCGCGCGTGTGATCGATCTCGTTGAGGAGGTTAACGCGACGCTCGTGACGACCACCCTCAAACTCGGCGTCGAGCCACTCGTCGACGATCATCTTGGCGAGCTCGGAGCCCACGACGCGGGCGCCAAAGGCGAGCACGTTGGTATTGTTGTGCATGCGAGAGAGCTTGGCGCTGAAGGGCTCGGAGCACACAACGGCGCGTACGCCCTCGACCTTGTTGGCAGCCAGGCTAATCCCGACACCGGTGCCACAGATGAGGATGCCCAGGTCGACGTCGCCGTTGGCAACGGCCTTACCCACCTTGTAGCCGGCGATGGGGTAGTCAAAGCTCTCGGAGGTGTCGGTGCCAAAGTTCACGACCTCGCAGCCGCGCTCCTTCAGGTGCTCGGAAATGATGTTCTTGAGCTCGACGGCGGCGTGGTCGTTACCGATACCGATCTTCATGGATGGTTCCTCTCTGGTCTGTGCGGCGCAAATGCTAAAGGTGTTTACCGCGTTCGACTGCATGATAGCGCGACTTTTGCGTAAACGCTCGGGCGTTTTTTGGTCAAACGCTTTAGCATGCAACAAGACTTACTTCTCATGAGTTAATGCCGTCAGATTGCGCTTGAATGCCGTCCGTCGGAACCATGGTTGCGGTTTTTGATGCATTGTTATCAAATAAAAGAGCTAACTATTATCGAGAGCCCAGTCCGTTATGTAAGCAGGAGATATCTATGCCTACCGATTCCATCCGCGATGCCGCTTTTTGCGATGTCTTGAACCGCGAGCTTGTCTGTGCGCTCGGCTGCACCGAGCCCATTGCCGTTGCCTATGCAGCGGCACTGGCGAGCCAGACGCTCGGTTGCGAGCCCGATCATATGGACGTTGCCTGCTCGGGCAACATCATCAAGAACGTTAAGAGCGTGACCGTGCCCAACTCGGGTGGTATGCACGGTATTGAGGCGGCAGCCGTGCTGGGTGCCGTGGGTGGCGACGCTAAGAGCGCTCTCGAGGTGCTCGAGAGCGTTAACGATGAAGACCGTGCACGCGTGGCCGAGCTCCTCGCCGACGCCGGCTACTGCGATGTGTCGCTTGTCGAGGGTGTGCCCAACCTCTACATCAAGGTGACTGCCACGGCCGGGGGCCATACCGCGGTCGTCGAGATTACCGATCATCACACCAATGTCACGTGCCATACGCTCGACGGTATTCCGGTATGCGGCAAGTCAGCGGGGGAGTGTGCCGCCTGCGCCGAGCGTGTGGTGGCCGAGCGGGCGGCGGATAAGGCCGACATGCCCATGTCGATTGAGTCCATCATCGACTTTATTGAGGACGGCGACATTGAGGACGCCCGCGCTGCCGTTGAGCGTCAGATTGAGCTGAATGGCGCGATCAGTGCCGAGGGCCTTGCGCACGCTTGGGGCGCCGAGGTGGGCCGCACGCTGCTGGGTGCTCGTGCCGATGACGTCGCCTGCCGTGCCCGTGCCCGTGCGGCCGCCGGGTCCGACGCCCGCATGAACGGCTGCGCGCTGCCGGTCGCCATTGTGTGCGGCTCGGGCAATCAGGGCATTACCTGCGCATTGCCCGTCATGGAGTATGCCGAGTACCTGCGTTGCGACCACGAGCGCCTGGTGCGCGCCGTGATGCTGTCCGATCTTATCGCTGTGCATATCAAGAGCTATATTGGTGCGCTCTCGGCGTTTTGCGGTGCTATTTGCGCCGCGTGCGGCGCCGGCGCTGCGATTACCTGGCTGTGCGGTGGCACGCGCGAGCAGATTGGCGCGACGGTCTCGAATACGCTCGGTAACGTGGGCGGCATCGTGTGCGACGGCGCCAAGGCGAGCTGTGCCGCCAAGATCTCGGCTGCCGTCGATGCGGCGATTCTGGGCCATGATATGGCCATGCAGGGTCGCGGCTTCCGCGCCGGCGAGGGCTTGATCCAGGATACCGTCGAGCAGACGATTGCCAGCATGGGTTATGTGGGCCGTGTCGGTATGAAAGATACCGACGTCGAGATCCTCAACATCATGATCGGCAAAACCCAAGTGTGCTAGTTACGCGGTTTTACCAAACCGCGTAACCAGTCGACGCTGCAAACGCCCCTAAGCGGCAATCTGCCTTTCAATCGTCGGGCATGGCCAGAAGGCCTATGCCCTCCTCTTTCAAGGCACATTGCTCGCTTAGGGGCGTTTTCGCTGACTTATGCTCAACCTGCGGCACTATTTTGTTTGGGGCGAGGGAGGGGTCCTATGACAGTTCGTCGGCTATTTGGTGCTCGTAGAAGGCCTCGATTACGGCGTTAAAGTCGTGGGCGAAATCTTCCATGGTTCCGCGCCAGGTGGCGCGTCCCGGTTTTCCTTGGCCCACAAAGGCGGTTTGGATGCCGCAATCGGGGGACGGGAAGTCGCGTTTGGGATCGTTGCCCACCATGAGGACCTCGTGCGGCTCGAGTCCCATCACCTGAAGCTGCTCTAGAT
>JAXJLC010000215.1:0-3688 GCA_036297365.1 Collinsella sp. | reverse complement strand
CCATCAAGGTGGGCGCCGTGGTCTCGGTCAACGCCTGCGGCAACGTCGTCGACCCCTTCACCGGCGAGTGGGTGGCGGGCATGCGCGCCGCGGCCGATAGCGACCAGATCGTCGACATGGAGCTCGCCGCCTTTGCCGCCGCCGGATCTATGCAGATGCCGCTCGACCGCACCAACACCACCATCAGCTGCATCGTCACCAATGTGGAGCTCACTAAGGCCCAGGCCACCAAGGTGTCCCAAATGGCCGCAGACGCCTATGCGCACGCCATCCGCCCCACGCACACCACCAACGACGGCGACACCATCTACACCCTCGCCAGCGGCAAGTTGGGCGCCCAGGCTAGCGCCGCCGTTCCCCTAGACCTGCTGGGCATGCTCGCCGTAAGGGCCCTACAGACCGCCATCGTAAACGGAGCCAAAAGCGCCAAAACCTCCCACGGCATCCCCGGCGCCGCGAAGTAATCTCACTCGACCGTCGGTCGGAGGCGGGCGGGCATTACGTTTGCTGCTCTACAGTCCTATGCAAGACGAAGGCCACATTAAGTGGCCTTCTTTGCATGCGGAACTCGCGACAAACGTAATGCCCGCCCGTCTCCGACCGACTTCCAACCTAATTCTTTTCAGCCCAGGCCCCTGTGTACCGCGCGTCTAAGATCTTCAAAATTCAGCTGCCTGACAATCGATTCTTATAGCAGAGGCCCCTTGGCCTTTAGTTTGATACAAGTTCCGCACGAGCCGGAAAGCACTTAATGTGCTTTCCGTGCGAGCAGGACTGTTCGCAGTAGCAAACTAAAGGCCAAGGGGCCCAGTCAACCTATCAGCAGCGATTACTCAGCAGCTAGTTGAATTTGAAGATCTTTGAGGCAAGACGGTATAGGCCGAGTGTGGTTTTGTCTCCGGCCCGACCACGCAGGTTGGTGAAGAAGCCGACCACACCGTAGCGTGCACGACGATACATACGCTCGTCATAGGCTTTCAGATCACTCCACAACGTCTTCAGGCGCTCATCGGCACAATCCTCGTCGGAAAGCTTAGTAAGCACCGAGCAGATTGCCATCATCATGGTGAAATAGCCCATCATGTACGAGCGCAGACGCGATGACTCGACATCGCCGTACAGATGGAACGACTCCATCATGATGCGCGTCACGCGGAACTGCTGGTCCAGACGCTTGACCATCGTGGCCTCGTTGACGCTTTGGCCCTCACGGCCGATAAAGTAGCGATAGAGGTCAATGTCGGCGTAGTACATGGTCTTACAACGCGGCAGCGGCACGTAGGCGTAGATGTTGTCTACGTAGAACGTGTGCGTCGGCATGGGCAGATTGGACGCGCGCAGCACATCCGTGCGATAGCACAGGCTGTGCATAAGCAGATTCTGGTCCAGACGGAAATGACCAATCTGGTCCCAGGTAAAAATCTTTTTTCGCGGCAGGGCAAACTTGTAGCCAATAGCGGTATGCGTGCCCTCGTAAACCTTCTCGTACACATAGTTCGAGATAAAGAGGTCGACGCGCTGGTCGCGCTCCTCAAAACCGCGCAGGATCGAAAGCATAGTCGATAGGGCTGCGCCATCGAGCCAGTCGTCCGAGTCGACGACCTTGTAGTAGGTACCCTGCGCCTCGCGCAAGCCCGAGAGGACGGCAATGCCGTGGCCGCCGTTCTCCTGATGCACCGCGCGGATGATGCCGGGATAACGTGTCTCCCACTCGTCGGCCTTGGCTGCCGTCTCGTCCTTGGAACCGTCATCGACGATGATGATCTCGATATCGGTGGCGTAATTGCTCCCCTCCAGAATGGAGGTGATGCAATGGTCCATGTCCTTGGCAGCGTTATACGAGGGAATACCAAATGATATGACTTTATGCATGGCAGGCGATAATCTCATCCGAAAGATCGAGGGCAGAGTTGGTCACGGCATCCATATCGTAGTAACGATACTCGGCCAGGCGACCCACCGGGTGGAAGTTCGTCAGGTTCTGGACACGCTCAAGATAGCGCTCGTAGAGCTCGCGGTTCTCGGGCTCCAGAATGGCGTAATAGGGCGTCTCGCCCGAGCCAGGCGTATAGGCCTTGGAATACTCCTTCATGATGGTGGTCTTGCCGGGCAGGACCTGACCAGTCATGTTCTTGAACTCGGTGATGCGCGTGTAATCCTCGCTCGTGGTGTAGTTGACGGTGCCCACGGGCTGGAACTGGTCCATATCGAGCGTCTCGAACTTCATGTCGAGCGTACGGTACGGCAGAGCGCCCAGGTCGAGGTTGAACAGCTCGTCAAGCGGACCGGTGTAGACGATCTCGCCGCCATAGACCTTACCGTCGATCTTGACGGTGGTCTCGTCGATCTCGAAGAGGTCGCGGGCGTCCACGTCGCAGAACACATCAATCAGATCGTGGTCGAGCATGTGCTCGAACAGCGCGGTATAGCCGTCCTGCGGCATGCCCTGGAAGGGAGCCTGCGGGAAGTAGCGGTCATCGTCGCCCACAAAGACGGGAACGCGGCCGGTGATCGAGGGATCGATCTGGTCGGGTGTCTGACCCCACTGCTTCATGGTGTAATGCAAAAAGACGTTCTCGTAGACGTAATCGGCAACCTCGGCAAGATCCGGGTCGTTCTTCTTGCGCAGCTCCATGATGGGCACCTTGACGTCCTTGCCAAAGGTCTCCACGAGCTTCTGATACAGCTCCTCGCCGCGCTCATCGCCAAAGGCGAGCTTGAGGCTCGCGTGGTTAAAGGGCACGGGCATGAGGGTGCCGTTGATGTTGGCAAGCACCTTGTGCTGGTAGTCCGTCCACTTGGTAAAGCGCGACAGGAAATTGTGGACGCGCTCATTAAAGGTATGGTAGATGTGCGGACCATACTCGTGGACCAGGATTCCGGCCTCATCAGCGCAGTCGTAGGCGTTACCCGCAATGTGGCTACGGCGCTCCAGAACGGCAACGCGATAGCCGATAGTCTCGGCGAGACGGCGGGCACAAACGGCACCGGCATAACCGGCACCGACGACAATCATGTCGTATGCGCCGGCGTTAAAGCCTTCAGGCAGGCCTGAGGTAATCTGCATCGATACTCCTTGTCAAAAGCCACGGGCTCGTTAGCTGGGCTTTTCTCGAACATTCTTCGAGACATATTTATCAGAGCGATTATAGCGCTAATGCGTCCTATAATGAGCTTGCCACACAAGGAAAGCTCAAGCACCGCGGCGAACATAATTGAAAGGTAAACCCGCTAGCAGCGGGTTTATTCGTGAACAGCCGGGCGCCTGGAGCTTAGCGAAACGCTTGTAAGGAGTAACATGAGCGATTTCCTAAACCGTATGAAGTCTGCCGCCAAGGCCGACCTTAAGACGATCGTCCTGCCCGAGGGCGAGGATCCGCGCACCATCGTCGCAGCCACCAAGATCATCGAGGAGGGCCTGGCAAAGATCGTCATCCTGGGTAACCCCGACGAGATCAACGTTCCCGGCGCTACCGTCATCGATCCGCGCAACGCCGAGAAGCACGAGGAGTACGCGCAGAAGTTTGCCGAGCTCCGCGCCAAGAAGGGCGTTACCATCGAGCAGGCTCGCGCCCAGGTGATGGACGCCACCTACTTTGGCACCATGATGGTCAAGATGGGCGACGCCGACGGCCTGGTCTCCGGCGCCTGCCACTCCACCGCCGACACTCTGCGCCCCGCGCTGCTG
>JAXJLC010000214.1:0-15522 GCA_036297365.1 Collinsella sp. | reverse complement strand
ATATTAACGTGGGATACGCCGTTCGAACGAACGGCGTATCCCACACTCACTTTTTATTCAGCCCTAGTCATCGCGCAAAGCCCCTTCCGCAGCACACGGTGCAACCAAGTCACCGCAGGCCGGGGCGGGAGGCGGTCCTTTCTCTCGGAAAACTTCGCGAAGCCCAGTTTCCGAGAGAAAGTGTCCGGCTCCCGCCCCGGCCGGCCAGGTCAACTACACCGTGTACTGCGGCAGGTCCTGCAGGGCGATGACGTCCATGCCCATGTCGTTGGCACTGCCGTGACCCTGCTGGTCCTCACGCACGGCCTCGATGGCACTCACGTACGTGTTGGCGGCAGACATCGCGGTCACGCAGGTCACGCCGCGGCGCACCGCCTCGGTACGCAACAGATAGCCGTCGCCACGAGAACCCGGGCCATACGGCGTATTGACGATCACCGCAATCTTGCCGTCGGCGATGAGGTCGCCAATGTTGGGGCACTCGCCGTCGTGCGGGCCGCTGATCTTCTCCACGACCTCGCACGTCACGTTGCCTCCACGCAGCACGCGCGCCGTGCCCTCAGTGGAGCAGATGTCAAAGCCTAGGTAGCGCAGGATACGGGCGAGGGAGAGGATATGACGCTTGTCGCGGTCGCACACGCTGATGAACACCTTACCGGCGCTCGGGTCGGGCAGCTTGTAGTCAATCGCCAGTTGCGTCTTGGCGTATGCCTCGGGATAGCTCTTGGCGATACCCATGACCTCGCCCGTCGACTTCATCTCGGGTCCCAGGATAACGTCGGCTCCCGGGAAACGGCCCCAGGGCATAACGGCTTCCTTCATGCAGAACCAGTCCAGCTGACGCTCGTCGCTCGGCAGGCCCAGGCTCGCGATGGAATCGCCCGCCATGATACGCGCCGCGCACTTGGCCAGCGGCACGCCGGTGGCCTTGGAGATAAACGGCACGGTGCGGCTGGCACGCGGGTTGGCCTCGATCACGTAAACGGTCTCGCCCTTGATGGCGTACTGCACGTTGACCAGGCCGCGTACGCCCAGCGCCATCGCGATGCGGCGCGTGGTCTCGCGAAGCTTTGCCTGCAGGCTCTCGCTAAAGCTGAACGGCGGAATGCAGGTCGCAGAGTCGCCGGAGTGAATGCCGGCCTCCTCGATATGCTCCAGAATGCCGCCGATGTAGACCTCTTCGCCATCGCACAGGGCGTCGACATCGGACTCGATCGCACCCTCCAAGAAGCGATCCAGATACACCGGGTAGTCGGGGCTAATGCGCGCAGCCTCGGCCATGTAATCGCGCAGATGCTCGGCATCGTAGGCGATCATCATGCCGCGGCCGCCCAGCACGTAGCTCGGACGCACCAGCAGCGGGTAGCCAATATGCGCGGCCACGGCCTCGGCCTCCTCAAACGAGGTTGCCTGGCCCGCCGGCGGATACATAATGCCCAGCTTGTCGAGCAGGGCGGCAAAGCGCTCGCGGTCCTCGGCAAAGTCGATGGCATCGGGCTTGGTGCCCATGATGTTCACGCCGCTTTCCTCGAGCATGCGCGCCAGCTTAAGCGGGGTCTGGCCGCCGAGCGTTACCACGACGCCGTCGGGACGCTCAACGTCGATGACGTCCATGACGTCCTCGTAGGTGAGCGGCTCAAAGTAAAGGCGGTCGGACGTGTCGTAGTCGGTCGAGACGGTCTCGGGATTGCAGTTGACCATGATGGTCTCGAAGCCGCGGGCCGCCAGCGCGTAGCTCGCGTGCACGCAGCAGTAATCGAACTCGATACCCTGGCCAATGCGGTTGGGGCCGGCGCCCAGGATCATCGCCTTGGGCTTGTCCGCCGGCGTGGTCTCGTCGGGAGCCACGCACTTCTTGGCATCCGGGCTCGTGCGGTAGATGTTCTCGTACGTCTTGTAGTGATATTCCGTGGCGCTCGAGAACTCCGCAGCGCAGGTATCGACCGTCTTCATGCTGGGAACCACGCCCAGACCCTTGCGATAGGCGCGCACAAAGCGCTCGTCCGAGCCGGTCAGTGCGGCGATCTCGGCATCGCTCGTGCCGTACTGCTTGAGCAGGCGCATCGCGTCGGCGTCGATATCCTCCACACGCAGGCCGCGGATGCTCTCCTGGACCTGCACCATGTCGTTGATACGGTTGAGGTACCACGGATCGATACCGCAAATAGCATGGATGCGAGCGATGTCCCAGCCGCGGCGCAGGGCCTCGACCACAAAGAAGATGCGATGCTCGGTCGGGGTTGCCACGGCCTGAGCAAGCTCGTCGTCGCTCAGCTTATCGGCACCCTCTTTGCCACCGGCGCAGATGCCCTGGTGACCGTCCTCCAGCGAGCGCATGGCCTTGCCAAAGGCCTCCTCAAAGGTGCGGCCGATCGCCATGATCTCGCCCACGGCCTTCATGCGCGTGGTGAGTGTGGGATCGGTACCCTTGAACTTCTCGAAGGCAAAGCGCGGCACCTTGACCACACAGTAGTCGATTGTGGGCTCAAAGCAGGCGGGCGTAGCCTTGGTGATGTCGTTGACGATCTCGTCGAGCGTGTAGCCCACAGCCAGGCGCGCGGCGGCCTTGGCAATGGGGAAACCCGTGGCCTTGGAGGCCAGCGCGGACGAACGGCTCACGCGCGGGTTCATCTCGATGACGATCAGGCGGCCGGTCTGGGGGTTCACGGCAAACTGCACGTTGGAGCCGCCGGTCTCGACGCCGATCTTCTCCAGAATGGCGAGCGAGGCCACGCGCATGCGCTGATACTCAAGGTCGGAGAGGGTCTGCGCAGGCGCCACGGTGATGGAGTCGCCGGTATGCACGCCCATGGGGTCGAGATTCTCGATGGAGCACACGATGATGCCGTTGCCGGCGTGATCACGCATGACCTCCATCTCATACTCTTTCCAGCCCTCGATGGACTCCTCGACCAGCACCTCGTGGGCAGGCGAGAGCTCCAAGCCCTGGCTCACGATGGAGACGAGCTCCTCGTGGGTGTGAGCGATGCCGCCGCCGGCGCCGCCGAGGGTAAAGCTCGGGCGCAGTACGCAGGGATAACCCACGCGCTCGGCGATGGCCTCGGCGTCGGCCACGCTGTAGGCATAGCCCGAGCGCGCGACCTCCAGGCCAATCTCGGCCATGGCCTCGTTAAAGAGCTTGCGGTCCTCGCCGCGCTCGATAGCGGCCAGGTCGCAGCCGATCATTTCGACGCCGTACTTGTCGAGCGTGCCGTCTTTCGCCAGCTCGACGGCGGCGTTCAGACCGGTCTGGCCGCCCAGCGTGGGCAGCAGCGCGTCCGGGCGCTCTTTCTTGATTACGCGCTCGATAAATTCGGCGGTGATGGGCTCGACATAGGTGCGGTCGGCAAGACCCGGGTCGGTCATGATGGTCGCCGGGTTGGAGTTGACCAGGATGACCTCAAAGCCATCCTCCTTGAGCACCTTGCAGGCCTGGGCGCCGGAGTAGTCAAACTCGCAGGCCTGGCCGATAACGATGGGGCCCGAGCCAATGACGAGGATGCGCTTGATGTCAGTACGTTTAGGCATGTTAGTTCTCCTCGGTCTCAGTCTCGGCGAAATTCCAGCCAGCCAGGCGGTCCTTCGCGGTGTCGATGTCCAGGTAGTTCTCCTCGCCGTCCATGAGTCGCGTAAAGGCGGTAAAGAGATAGTGAGCATCGGTGGGGCCAGGCGAGGCCTCGGGGTGGTACTGGACCGAGAAGCACGGGGCGTCGAGCAGCTGGATGCCCTCGGCGGTGCCGTCGTTGAGGTTCACGTGCGTCAGGCGAATGCGGCCAAAGCGCTCGTTCATCACGACCGGCGCGATTCCGCGGCGCACCCAGACGCGCAGATCTCCATCGACCGCATGCTCGGTCTCGCCGCCGGAAAGCTCGGGGACAAGCTTGCCCAGGCTGGGGAACAGCAGGCCAAAGCCATGGTTTTGCGCGGTGATCTCCACGCGACGGCTTACCAGGTTCATGACCGGCTGGTTGCCACCGCGGTGACCGAACTTAAGCTTTTCCATCTGGGCGCCGCAGGCCAGGCTGATCATCTGGTGACCAAGACAAATACCAAAGACCGGCACCTTGCCGATCAGCTGCTGCACCTGCTCGTAGGTCTCCACCACGGCGTCGGGGTCGCCGGGGCCATTGGACAAAAAGACGCCGTCGGGATTCATGTCGAGCACCTCGCTCGCGGGCGTATTCCACGGCACGACGGTAAGGTCGCAGCCGGCGCGGACCAGCCCTTCCAGAATGCCGCGCTTCACACCGCAGTCGTAGGCGACCACTTTGTGACGGGCAGGAGCGGCAGCCGAAAGCGCAAAGTCATGCGTGGCAGGCAGGTCGGCGGCCACAAACTCATGAGGTGCGGGGCAACTTACGGTCTTGACCAGGTTCTCGCCTACCAGCGTAGGCGCTGCGGCCAGACGCTCGGCAAGCTCGTCGACGTCGAAGATCTCGGTCGAGATAATGCCCATCTTGGAACCATTGTCGCGCAGATGGCGCACCAGAGCGCGGGTGTCGACACCCTCGATAGCAACGATGCCGTGTGCGCGCAGGTACTCCGGCACGCTGACGGCCGAGCGCCAGTTAGAAGGCGTGGCGCACATGTCGCGAACGATCATGCCGCGCATGGCCGGAGCGCTCGCAGAGCGCACGGCGTCGCCGGGGAAGGCCGACTGGACGTCGGTCTCGTCGATACCGTAGTTGCCGATCTGCGGATAGGTCATGGTTACGATTTGGCCGGCATAACTCGGGTCGGTCATGACCTCAAAGTAGCCCTCGAGCGAGGTGTTGAAGCAGACTTCGCCGGTCGCGGTGCCCTCGGCGCCGCATGCACGTCCATAAAAAATGGTCCCATCCTCAAGATACAGGATGCAGGGACCGCAGGTGCCCTTGCTGGTTTTGGCCAGCATGCGCTGGCAAAGCTCGCTGGGCGCGAAGGTGCGGGCGGCAGCGCCCGCGGTATGGTTGTTCGCCATAATTCTCCTTCCCGGTCTCACAGGACCGGCTTAAAGGTGTGTAGTTAGGCCTCGCGGTATTGTAACCGCAAGCATGCCTCATGGCGTTAATTTCATCGAAATGTTTACGAAATGATAATTATGACTTTCTATGCATAATGATTTTTTAATCCCCGTCCCAGAAAAATCATCCCGCGCGGGCTTGTGGCTCACGCGGGATGACGGCATCTTATTATCTCTTGTCCTGCTCCAGCAGTTCGGACGGTGTGCGATCGGGCTTGCCGCCGCGGAAAATCTCGCGGCCATGTAGACGATGCTCCAGGTCACGTTCGGCCTTTTCCTCGTCAATCTTGGTCTGGCTCACCACCGGGTCCTCAATCAACGACGACACCGAGTTCACCTGCTTCTGAATGCGCTCGGCGATGGTGTCATCCATACTCACGATGCGCATCTTCCAGTCGATACTCGTGGCGTTGGATGAGCTCTTGGTCCACACGAACGTCAAAATGGCGCTCTGGTGGCCGCGCGCGGGGAACATGCCAAAGAAGGAATCGTGCTGAATGTTGCTATCCTCGTCGATATAGGCGTGAACGTTATACACCACGCGGTCAATCTTATCGTTGAGCAGCGCGTTGGTCGCGAGCGCCGCGGCCTGAATCTGCCCGTTGGACAGCAGCTCGAGCTCGTTGGCAGACGATGTGTCCAACACCGTCACCTCGACCGTGCCCGTACGCTCATCGGCTTCATCGACGGTAAAGTCGAGCGGGAACTGCGTAAAGCCGTTGCCCCACTCGAGTCCACCCTTGAGTGCTGTAGAAACGGTATCGACCGAAACGCTCTCGGACAGGTTGGCGGTGTTCAGACGACGCATCACGCCGTAGCCAATCTGCATGCCCACGATCAGCACCAAGATGCCGATAACCACGACCATGGCAGTCTTCGTAATGGTATGGCTCACCTGCGAGCCCGAAGGATCGTCCTCGGACAGCGGGTCGATATGTTTTGCCTGGCTCGCGCGATCCTCGCTGCGCAGCCGCGCCAGCGTCGCCTTGTCACCGCGCTTGACGGCAGCCTCTTTCTCGCGCATGCGCTCGGTACGCTTTTTGGCGAGCGTCGGATCCAAGACGCCGGATGCATCGATTTCGGAGAATAACTCCGTCACTTCTTCCGGAGTCAAAGGGTTCTTGTCAGCCATAAACTTCCTGTCGTATCAATCAGTCGAGCTCGTGCGCACGCGCACCTTCGAACTGCATTCGATAGTAACGGGCATAAGTGCCGCCACGGGCGAGAAGCTCCTCGTGCGTGCCACGTTCCACAACGCGACCATGCTCAACAGTCGCAATCTCGTCAGCATGCTTAATAGTCGAGAGACGGTGGGCGATGATAATCGTGGTGCGGCCGCGCGCCAGCTCTTCGAGCGACTCCTGCACCGCTTCCTCGCTCTCGTTATCCAGAGCACTCGTCGCCTCATCCAAAATAAGGATCTTGGGATTCTTGAGAAACACGCGCGCAATGGCTACGCGCTGCTTCTGGCCGCCCGAAAGACGGCTGCCGCGCTCGCCCACCACGGTGTCGTAGCCTTGCGGAAGCGACTCGATAAAGGTATCGATATTGGCGCGGCGGGCCGCCTCGGCGATCTCTTCTGCCGTGGCGCCCGACTTGCCGTAGGCGATGTTCTCGCCAATCGTACCGTCAAACAGATAGACATCCTGCTGCACCAGGCCAATGGCGCGGCGCAGACTCTGTTGCGTCACGTCGCGCACGTCCTGGCCGTCGATGCTGATGGATCCGTCCGCCACGTCGTAAAAGCGCGGCAGCAGCGAACAAGTCGTAGACTTGCCGCCGCCCGAGGGGCCAACCAGGGCAATGGTCTGTCCGGGCTTGATGGACAGATTCATATGGTCGATAACAGGGCGTCCGTCGGCGCCGCCCTCGCCCAACTCAACATCCTCGTAGCTAAAGCACACGTCGCGATATTCAACCGCGCCTGCCGTCACCTGCAGGTCCGCGGCATCCGGCTTATCCTGGATATCCGGGGCGGTCGAAAGCACCTCGTCCATGCGCTTAAAGCCGGCGATGGCCTTCTGATACGTTTCGGCCGAATTGACGAGCGTCTCGAGCGGCGTGCAGAACAGTGAAATGTAGAGCGCGAAGGTCGCCATATCGACCGCCTGCAGTTGGCCTTGCGCCACCAGCCAACCACCCAGCAGCACCACGATCACGTACAACACGCCCGAGAGCAGGCCATACGTCGCAGTGTAAACGCCCATGGCGTGATACATATTCTCTTTGGACGAAAGATAGCGGTCGTTGGAGGCGCGGAACTTGGAGCGTTCAGCCTCCTCGTTCGCAAAACTCTTGACCACGCGCATGCCGGCCAGCGAATCCTGCAGCTGAGCATTAATACCGCTGATCTTTTTGCGGTTGTCGCTAAAGACCTCGCGCATGCGCATGTTCTGCCAAAACATGATGGCCGCAAACACCGCCGTCACCACGGCCATAGCAAGCGCCAGCACCGGGGCAATAGCAAAGAGGATCACAAACGAGCCGACGATCTCGATGCCGCAGATGATAATCCACTCGGGCACGTGGTGTGCCGCCTCGCAGATATCGAACAGGTCGTTGACCACGCGGCTCATCATGTCACCCGAGCTGTTGCGATCGAAGTACGCAAAGCTAAAGCGCTCGTACTGATCGAACAGGTCCTCGCGCATCTTGGACTCCATGCGCGCGCCCATCACGTGGCCCCAGTAACTCACAAAGTAGCGACAGGCGCAACGGATGGCATACATCAGCACCAGACCAACCGCGATCATACCGAGCGCCTGCATAATAGCAGCCTGACCCTGGGTAAAGAGCCCACCAGTCAGATTGCGCAGAATAATAGGAAACGCCAGGTCGATGGCGGCAAGCACCAGGGCGCAAACAGTATCGGCAACAAAAAGCCCCATCTGGGGCTCGTAATACGAAAGAAACCTCTTCAGCATGTGATCCTCAAAGAAATATCAGCAATGTAAGGCCCCGGGACAAAGCAATCAGTACTACTTGTCCCAGGGCTATCCCCACTCGTTAAAGATCGGCTCCGCCCAAGCGGTGCGCGATGCTATCGCAGGCCAAGGCGCCCACGACGGTCTTAGCATCTTCGATCTTGCCGTCGAGTACGGCGTCGATCAGTTCGTGCAGCGGCACGAGGTCCACGTTGACAAACTCGTCATCATCGGGGTTGGGTGCATCGAACTCGAGCTTGGTGGCCAGGTAGATGTGAATGATCTCGTCGCAAAAACCACAGGACGTGACAATCGACGTCAAAAAGCGAATGCGACCAGCCCTAAAGCCCGTCTCCTCATGCAGCTCGCGCTTGGCGCAATCGAGCGGGTCCTCGCCCGGGTCGAGCTTGCCGGCGGGAATCTCGACCGTCACGCGGTCGATGGCGGTGCGGTACTGACGCACCAGTACGATCTTGCCGCTCTCAGTCAGTGCCACAACGGCCGCCGCACCCGGATGGCGAACGATATCGCGGGCGCTGCGGTGACCGTTGGGCAGTTCAACCTCAAGACGGTGGACGTCGAGGATCTTGCCCTTCCAGGCACACTCCTCCGAAAGAATCTTCTCGTGCAGCTCGGCATCGTGAGGGTCGTCGTCGCCCAGCACCAGCGCCGGCTCGTCTGCGACCTCGCCACCAGGCTCGCCCTCGGCGTGCCCATACATGCGGCTGTCCTCTTCGACGATCTGCGCATCCACGAGCTCTTCGTTCTTCTCGTCCATCCGTCTCATCCCTCTCGGACTTTAGGCATCCCAGGCGTCGCGGCCACGCAGCGCGCGCAGACCGATGTCATGACGCAGGGTCTTGCCCTCAAAATCAATCTTCTCGCAGGCCTCGTAGGCAAGGTTGCGAGCGTTCTCAAACGTATCGCCCAGCGCGGTCACGGCAAGCACTCGGCCACCGTTGGTCACGAGCTGACCGTCCACCACGGCGGTGCCGGCATGGTACACGGTCACGTTCTCCATGGCCTCGGCATCGGCGATGCCGGTGATGACTTTGCCCTTCTCGTAGCTGCCGGGGTAGCCCGCGCTCGTCAGGACAACAGCCACAGCCCACTCGTCACGCCAATCGAGTTCAATCTGATCGAGCTCGCAGTTGGCACAAGCCAGCATGACCTCGACCAGGTCGTTCTTAAGGCGCGGGAGCACGACCTGAGTCTCGGGGTCGCCAAAGCGGGCGTTGAACTCCAGCACCTTGGGGCCGGCGGGGGTGAGCATAAAGCCGCCATACAGGCAGCCGCGGTAATCGATGCCCTCGGCAGCAAGCTCGGCCACGGTCCGCTCCATGACCGTCACCATGGTGGCGTGCTCCTCGTCGGTCACGATGGGCACCGGGCTGTAGACGCCCATGCCACCGGTGTTGGGGCCCTTGTCGCCCTCGAGTGCACGCTTGTGGTCCTGCGAGGTGGCCATGGGGCGCACGGTCTTGCCGTCGGTAAAGGCCAGCAGCGAGCACTCGGGGCCAACCAGCATCTCCTCAATGACAACGGTGTTGCCGGCATCGCCAAAGGTGCCGCCAAAGCACTCGCGCACGGCTTCCTCGGCCTGCGCAAGCTCAGTCGCCACGATAACGCCCTTGCCTGCGGCCAGGCCGTCAGCCTTCACGACCAGCGGGGCACCCTGCTCGCGCACATAGGCAAGAGCCGAAGCCTCGTCAGTAAACGAGCCGTAGGCGGCCGTCGGAATGCCGGCACGCTCCATGAGCTGCTTGGAGAATAACTTGGAACCCTCCATCTGAGCGCCCTCGGCACCCGGGCCAAAGCAGGGAATGCCCGCCGCACGCACGGCATCGGCAACGCCCGCCACGAGCGGAGCCTCGGGGCCAATCACCACGAGTCCGCATCCGTGGCTCTGGGCAAACGCCGCCACGGCCGCAGGATCGCAATCGTCGAGAACCACGTTCTCGCCGCAGCTCGCGGTGCCGCCGTTACCCGGCGCAATGTAGAGCTTGCCGGCGCGCGGTGATGCTGCGAGCTTTGCTGCCAGAGCATGCTCGCGGCCGCCGCTGCCCAACAACAGGATGTCGATGGTTTGAGTGTCCGCCTTCAAGGGTGCCTCCTCTATGGATGAACGGCCCGCTCCGCGCGAGCCCTTTGCAAGCAAATATACCCCTCGGCCGCCCGTCCGGGCTGCAAAGGGGTATATCGCAATAACCAAATAGTGCCGATTACTTCCAGAATCGGTTGATGATCTGCTCGCGACCGGCGCCGACGCCAATGAACGTCACGCGGGTGTGTGCCAGATCCTCGATAAACGTCACGTAGTCCTGAGCCTCCTGCGGCAGCTCGTCAAAGCTGCGGCAGCCGGTGATGTCGCACTTCCAGCCCGGGAGCTCCTCGTAGATGGGCTTGGCGTGCTCAAAGCGCACCTGATGCTCGGGCACGCTCGTGTAACGCTCGCCGTCGACGTCGTAGGCAACGCACACCTTGACGGTATCGAAGGCCGAAAGCACGTCGAGCTTGGTCATGGCGATATCGGTGAGGCCATTGACACGCGAGGCGTAGTTGGCGATGGGGCCATCGAACCAACCGCAGCGACGGCGACGGCCGGTGGTCACGCCGTACTCATAGCCCTCCTCGGTCAGCGTATGGCCGGCCTCGGACTCATAGGAAAGCTCGGTGGGCATGGGGCCCGAACCGACGCGGGTGATATAGGCCTTCATGACGCCCAGCACGCGGTCGACATTCTTCATACCGACGCCAGAGCCGGTGATGGCGCCGCCGGCGGTGCAGTTGGAAGACGTCACGTACGGATAGGTGCCGTGGTCGATGTCGAGCAGCGTTGCCTGGGCGCCCTCGAACAGCAGGTCCTTGCCCTCGTCGATCATGTTGTTGAGCAGCAGGCTCGTCTCGGTGATGTAGGGGCGCAGGCGCTCGGCCATGGGCAGGTACTCGTCGCAGATCTGGTCCACGGTGTAGGTGGGCAGGTGGTAGATGAGCTCGAGCTCGGGATTCACGCGGGCGAGAGCGGTCTCCAGCTTGTCGCGGAACAGCGTCTCGTCCAGCATGTCCTGCATGCGCAGGCCAATGCGGGCCATCTTGTCCTGATAGCACGGACCGATACCGCGCTTGGTGGTACCGATGTTCTTCTTGCCGAGCTTCTGCTCAAAGGCGCCATCCAGATCGATGTGGTACGGCATGATGACATGCGCGTTGCCGCTAATCTTGAGGTTCTTGGTGGTGATGCCGTCGGCCTCGAACATGTCGATCTCCTCAAGGACAACCTTGGGGTTGACGACGCAGCCGTTACCGATCACCGACACGTGGTCGGAATACATGATGCCGGAGGGCACCTGGTGCAGGCCGTACTTCTTGCCGTTGACGACGATGGTGTGACCGGCGTTGTTGCCGCCCGAGTAGCGCACGACGGCATCGAAGTCGCCGGCGACCAGGTCGCAAATCTTACCCTTGCCCTCATCGCCCCACTGGGCACCGACCAAAACGGTTGACGGCATGTTTACTCCTTACATTCATGGACTGTCTACGCGCCATGCCGGCACGCAGAAGCACAAAACATTCCCAGTATACCCGTGCAACGGGCGCCTGTCCTACTCCCCGGCATGCGCCCCATCAAGCTCATAGAACTTGGTGGATGCCGGCAGGAACATCAGGTCGACGTCGCCGATCGGGCCCGAACGGTTCTTGGCCACGACGATACGCGTAACGCCCTCGTCGGGTCGATCGTCGCGCGAGGCTTCGGCCTCGTCGGCGGAGCGGTCCAAGAACATGACGATATCGGCGTCCTGCTCGATGGAGCCCGATTCACGAAGGTCGGAAAGCTGCGGGCGCTTGCCGGTACGGGATTCGACCTGACGCGAGAGCTGCGACAGCGCGATGAGCGGGATCTTGAGCTCCTTGGCCATGATCTTCAGACCACGCGACATCTCCGAAACCTCGACGGTACGGCTCTCGGAGCGGCGTCCCGGCGGAGGACTCACCAGCTGCAGGTAGTCCAGGATGATGATTGCCTTCTCCTTGTTATGGAGCATACGGCGGCTCTTGGCGCGAATCTCGGTCACTGTGGTGCCGGGCGTATCGTCAATCAGAATATCGAGCTTGGACAAGGTCTGCGTGGCCTCGTTGATATTGGCCCACTGCTCGGGGCTAATGCGGCCCATGCGGAAGTCACTGATCGAGATCATGGCGTAGGCGCAAATCAGACGCTGGGCAATTTCCTTGCCCGACATCTCCAGCGAGAAGAAGCCGACGGTATAACCAGCAGCGGCAGCGTTGAGCGCCAGATTCAGGGCGAACGATGTCTTACCTACAGCAGGACGGGCACCGATAATGATGAGCTGGCCCTCGCGGAAGCCCATGAGCATACGGTCGAGCGACGGAAAGCCGGTGGGCACGCCCGCCGCCTGACCACCGGCCTGGCACACTTCCTCGGCCTCGTTATAGGCCTCGACCATAAACTCGGTCAGCGTCTTGTAGCTCGACTTGACCTCGCGTGCCGTGACCTTGAGCAGCTTGCTCTCGGCCAGCTCGACAACCTCCTTGGTGTCGGTGGGGGCGTTATATGCCAGCGCGTTGATCTCGTTGGTGGCGCCGATCAGCTCGCGCAGCATCGAGTCGCGGCGAACGATGGCGGCATGGTGCTGCCAGTTGACGAGCGACAGGGTCTGACCCATCAACTCCAAAATGTACGCCTCGCCGCCCACGGCGTCGAGCTTGTTGATGCTTCGCAGATAATCGATCAGCGAGATGGAGTCGATGGGAATGCGGCTGTTGTACATATCGACCATCGCGGTATAGATGGTCTTATGAATGGGCCGGTAGAAGTCATCGGGCTGCAGCTCGACCTGGGCTTCTTCGACCACCTCGGGCGATAGCAGCATAGCGGCCAGTACATTGGCCTCTGCATCTTGGTTTTGGGGAAGACCCAACTTTGAGCCGCGGTCCTCAACCGTCAGCCCGGTCTCCCTATCGTCATATGCCATGAGCATCCTCATTCATATCGCTTGCGAGCATCCATAGTATCAGCCACGGTCCAAAAACGGACCGCGCGCCGCCAATCATCACCGAACCAAACGGATGAACGGTCCTGTATATAGGACTTCGACGCAACGTTCACCATGACACTCACTCAGCGCAAAAAGCAAAAGGGCGCCCTGGTTTCCCAGAGCGCCCTTCTTAGAACAAGATTGTTGCGTTGCAGCAAATGCTACTCGGCAGCAGCCTCAGTCTCGACCTCGGCGGTCTCGGCCTCGGCGACCTCAGCGGCCTCCTCGACCTCAGCCTCGGCAGCGAGCTCCTCGGCGGTAACGCCGACGAGAACGACAACCTCGGCCTTGATCTCGCGGTACAGCGAGATGGCAACGGTGTGGGCACCGGCAACCTTGATGGGCTTACCGAGCTCGACGCGCTTGCGGTCGATGTCCATACCGAGCTGAGCCTTGATGGCGTCAGCGATCATAGCGGCGGTAACGGAGCCAAAGAGGATGCCCTCGTCGCCGACCTTGACGTCAACGGTGACCGTCTTGCCCTCGAAGGCAGCCTTGGTCTCGTTGGCGGTAGCCAGACGGACGGCCTCGCGCTTGGCGATGTTGTTGCGACGCTCGTCAAGCTGCTTGAGGTTGCCCTTGGTGGCGGCAACAGCGAGCTTCTTGGGGAACAGGAAGTTCTCAGCGTAACCCTGAGCGACCTCTACGACGTCACCCTCGCCGCCCTTGCCCTTGATCTCATCGAGAAGAATAACCTTCATGATGCGTCTCCCTTCTTAGCCGCGGTCGCGGTTGCCACGAGAGGAAACCACGGGGACGGTGTACGGCAGGAGAGCCATCTCGCGGGCGCGCTTGATGGCGTTGGCGATGTCATGCTGATGCTGCGTGCAAGCGCCAGTGACGCGACGGGGCTTGATCTTGCCACGGTCGGTCATGTACTTACGGAGAAGCTGAGTGTCCTTATAGTCGATGAACTCAGTGTTCTCCTTGCAGAACTGGCAGTACTTACGACGCGGCTGACGTGCAGAAAAATCATTAGCCATGTCAAAATACCTTTCATTTGGCAACTTCGGCGAACCGAAGCCGCCTCTCACTCAAAAATAGGTGAACAACCCTTAGAACGGGATGTCCTCATCGTAGACGTCGACCGCAGGCGGCGTAGCCACCGGTGCGGCAGGACGTGCTGCGGGCGCGGGGGCTGCGGGGGCGTAACCGCCCTGATCGTAGCCACCCTGGCCACCACGGGAGCTCATAAACTCGATCTCATCGACGATGACCTCAAGCTTGCTCCGGCGCTGGCCGTCGCGCTCCCAAGAGCTGTAGCGCAGCTTGCCCTCGATCGCGACCTTGTTTCCCTTTGCCAGGAAACGGCTCACGGCCTCGGCGCGGGTGCCGAACATGGTGCAGTCGACAAAGTTGGGATAGTCCTCCCACTCGCCAGTCTGCGCGTTGCGGCGACGATCGTTCACGGCGACGCCAAAGGACAGAACCTGGGTTCCGCCGGCGGTGGCGCGCAGCTCGGGATCGCGGGTGAGGTTACCGGTGATGTTCACTCGATTGATGCTCATAACTCACTACTTCCTCTTGGGGCACAAGCCCAGTCCAAAACGACAGTCTTACTCCTGGTCGTCGCGACGGACGATCATGTGGCGGACCACAGCGTCGGTGATGCGCAGGACGCGATCAAGCTCGGCGATCTGGGTAGGATCTGCGTGGAAGTTGATGAGGGTGTAGTCACCATCGGTGAGGTCGTTGATCTCGTAGGCGAGCTTGCGCTTGCCCCACTCGTCAACGGAGTCGACCTTGCCAGCGCCCTCAGCGATCGTGGTATCGATACGCTTCATAACAGCGAGACGAGTCTCGGGGTCGAGCGACGGGTCAACAAAGAACAGCAGTTCATAAGCCTTCATATTGTCACCTCCTCTGGGCAAATGTGGCTTCAGGTCGTGAAGGTGCGCCTGAAGCAGGAAAAGACTTGGTAATAATATCTTTCAACCTCCTAGGCTGCAAGAATATGCAGCTACAACCTCATGACCTCCACATATGCCCATACTCGCACGACGTTTCATGCGCATTCCAACCAAATGCTGACCAAAAGCTTGACGGATCTGTGGACAAGATACGGTGCCGTGAGGACAAGCTGAGCCAAGTCGCAGGTCAACGGGCGCATGGTTGTGGTCGCAAAATGCATACCAGTGGCCCACAGCACCACCCAAAGATTTTTAAATTCATTGCCAAATCGCTTATAAATACCCCTTTTGAACAATTGAGTTGATCAACTACGCTGGTCGGAAGCCGTTTTTTGGCATCTCAAACCCCGCTGCAACGCCAAACGCGGCCAAGCGTTTTAAAAAATGCCAACTTTTCTGTTTGCACTTTGCGATTCCTCGTGTATACTGACTTTCGCATTTAACGGAGAGTTGTCCGAGTGGCCGAAGGAGCACGATTGGAAATCGTGTAGGCGTCAAAAGCGTCTCCAGGGTTCAAATCCCTGACTCTCCGCCAGTTAATTCCAAAGCAGGCCTTCGAGCCTGCTTTGTTTTTACCCCACGCGGAGGGGTGGCAGAGTGGTTGAATGCGGCGGTCTCGAAAACCGTTT
>JAXJLC010000213.1:0-5216 GCA_036297365.1 Collinsella sp. | reverse complement strand
CCCCTCCAGTAGAACCAACAAATGCGAGACCGGAAAAGATAAATACAGTTAGCCGACGCGACAAAGAGACTATTCCTTTGTCGCATCGGCTAACTAGAATGTAAATTTTTTCAAGCGAGTAGCCGCCCGCCCGCCTCTCTCACATATCGTTCCACGCGCAGTTTCGCAGCGAGCGAAGCGACGCGAGAATGTTTGAGCATGGAATGATATGTGTGAGAGACGGGCGGGAGAGATACGAGCGCCCCGCGAGAATGTTTGAGCATGGGATGATATATAGGCGGGTCGGGCCGGTCAGCGGACAGTACGTAAACGACTAAGCTACGCCGCTAGAACCGAAACCGCCGGCTCCTCGGTCGGTTTCGTCTAGTTCTTGTACTTCTACGAGGTTGACCGTGGGGACTTCTTGGATGACGAGTTGGGCGATGCGGTCGCCTTTGTTGATTTGGATGTTGTTCGTGGGGTCTAGGTTGATGAGGATGACTTTGAGCTCTCCTCGGTAGTGGGCGTCGATGAGGCCAGGAGTGTTGACTATGGACAGGCCTTGCTTAATGGCCAGGCCGCTGCGGGGCTGGACAAAGCCGGCGTAGCCGTCGGGCAGAGCGATAGCTAGGCCCGTGGAGACCAGACGACGCTCAAAGGGCTTCAGAATGCAATCCTCGTTGGAACGCAGGTCAAGACCGGCATCTGTAGGATGGGCGTATTTGGGAAGTTCGACGGTTGGGTCGAGACGTTTAATGTTAACGGTAATGTTGGACATGAAATCACCTTAGCTTGTCGAGCTCTTGCAGAAACTCATCGACGTCTTTGAAATCGCGATAGACCGAGGCAAAGCGGATGTAGGCCACTTTATCGATCTTGGCCAACCGCTTAAGAACCATATCGCCCAGCTCATGGGACGTAACGGCCGTAAGCGTACGGGAACGAAGCTCGACCTCAATATCGTCAATGATCTCGTTGAGCTTTTTAGTGTCGATATCTCGCTTGATCGTAGCGCGCATCAAACCGACCAGCAGCTTATTGCGATCGAACCGTTGCTTGGTTCCGTCTGACTTAATGACCTCGATAGGGTCTTCACAACGCTCAAATGTCGTAAAACGATAATTACATGAGCAGCATTCGCGACGGCGCTTGATGGTGTTATTAGATTCCTGCATGCGGGAATCAACGACGCGGGTATGTGCCTTGCCGCATTTAGGACAGCGCATGGTACCTCCTCTAAAACGATTACAAGGGTACCATGCGACGGTACTTAAATCTTAGGAACGTGCGGGAACTTTAAGATGCACACCGGCATCGAGCGAGCCATGCTCCAGGTGATTGACGTTGCGGATCATATCAGAGGTCTCCTGCGTGGAAAGACCCTCAATCGGATGCTCCTGGGCTAGCGACCACAAGGAATCGCCAGACTGAACACGGACGGTCTCGTAGGTAACGTTGGATACCGACTCGGCATACGCGGCGTGACGAGCGCTGAAGATCGAGGTGGCAAGTACAAAGAAGAGCGTGAGCGCAACGGCCAGGGCGACAATCGTCGAAGCCTTTAGGGCAACGGGGGCCGAAGTCGTGGCGACGCACTGGCTGCGGACGGGCTTGCCAGGCAGTGTTTGGAAACCAGATCGGCCGCCTTTAACAACCGTGAAAGCCGGCGCCGCAGGCGTCTCGAGCTTAAGGGCGAGGTTTCCCTGGACCATATCCGTTGCGTTCATCATGTTCTCCTCTCGCGTGTTTTGCTGAGAACAGTTTTATCAAGCCGCGCGGACAAAAATGTCTAGCGCGAGAACGAATGTTCGGTTATTATTATCTTCGAACAGTTGTTCCTGTCAAGCAATAATCGAACATTTGTTTGACATTGGCAGAGAGGATCCCCTGATGGCTCGCAAAATTACCAAGCGTCAGCAGCAGATTTACGACTTCATCAAGGAATATCAGCAGGAGAAGGGCTATCCGCCCAGTGTGCGCGAGATGGCATCGGCCGTAGGCCTCTCCTCCCCCAGCACGGTGCATGCTCATCTCTCTGCCCTGGAGGCTCGAGGTCTGCTCAAGCGCGATGCCACCAAGCCTCGCGCCCTAGAGCTTTTTGATGAGGACGGATCTTCCGTCTCGATTTCCAAATCCGATGAACCCACAGCGCCCCGCGGAACGGTCTCGCTGCCGCTCGTCGGTCGCGTCGCGGCTGGGATTCCCATTCTGGCCGAGCAAAATATCGAGGACACCTTTACCATCCCGACCGAAATCGCCACAGACCAGGGCTCCTTTATCCTTGAAGTGCACGGCAACTCAATGATCAATGTCGGCATCTACAACGGTGACTACATTATCGTTCGCGAGCAAAAGAGCGCCATGAACGGCGAAATCGTCGTGGCCATGATCGATGGCTCGGCGACCGTCAAGACGTTCTACAAGGAGCAGGGGCGCGTGCGCCTGCAGCCCGAGAACGACACCATGGAGCCCATCTATGCGACGAACCCCGTTATTTTGGGTAAGGTTGTCGGATTAATGCGCCGGTTCTCGTAATGCAAAAACGCATCACCATATTTGATACCATCCGCGGGTTTACGATGCTATCGATGGCAGGTTTCCACGCCTGCTACGATTTGGCTTACCTATATGGATGGGATATGCCATGGTTTACCGAAACGGTTTTCCAGGATATCTGGCGCGCTAGTATCAGCTGGGTATTTTTGTTTATCGCCGGCTGGATGTGCACGTTCTCGCGCAATAACGTTAAGCGCGCCCTCAAATACGCGGCCGCGGCCTTGATCGTATGGATTGCAACTACACTGGTATCAGTCGACGATTCGGTAAACTTTGGCATCATTTATTGCATGGCGGTGTGCACCGCGGTGGTTGCACTCACCCGTCCGTTACTCCAAAAAATACCGGGCTCGTGGGGCATCGCAGTATGCCTTGTTCTTTTTACCCTAACCTGGGGCATTCCAAAGGCGGTCTACCCACTCCCCTACCTGGCATGGCTTGGATTCCCGGGCCCGGATTTTGTTTCGGGAGATTACTATCCGCTCATTCCGTTTGTCTTTATGTACCTTACCGGCTTCTTTACAGCCCAGGCATCACAAGCATCAAGGCACGAAGCGCCGGCATGGGCATACGCCAATCCCATCCCGGCGCTCGCAGTCCTCGGTCGGCATGCCTTACCGTTCTACCTGCTCCATCAGCCTGTCATTCTAGGCGTACTAGAGCTCGTTTATTCCGTACGATAGCGCTCAAGACGCGGCGCGATTCGAGCCGGTAACTTCGCCACAATGCGAACGCCGTCCTCTAGATATTCCTCATGCAGAAGGGTTCCCTGCTCATGCACCAGCGTGATGAGTGCGCCCTCGCGATACGGGATATCAGCGGAGAGCAACACATCGGTGGCAGCCGCCTCTCGAGCAATTCGGTCGACGAGATCGTCGAGCCCCTCGCCCGTCTGGGCCGAAAACAGCACGGCCTCGGGATAGCGACGACGGAAACTCAATCGATCGACGCTATCGAGTAGGTCGATTTTATTGAACACCGTAAGCGTCAAACGCTCGCCGGCACCGATCTCGTCAAGAACGCGATCGACTGCCTCGAGTTGGCGCTCGTAGTCCTCGTCAGAGGCATCCACAACTTTAAGGATCAAGTCGGCACCAAGGACCTCAGACAGCGTGGACTTAAAGGCATCAACGAGACCATGCGGTAGCTTTTGGATAAAGCCGACGGTATCGGTAACGGTCATGCCACGACCACCGGGCAAGCGATACGAGCGCGTCGTCGGATCGAGCGTGGCAAACAATTTGTCCTGTGAAAGCACCGTAGACCCGGTCAGGCGATTGAGCAACGTCGACTTACCGGCATTGGTATAACCGGCTAAGGCAACGCGAAACGCTGGCGACTCGATACGGCTCTTTGACTGGACATCCCGGCGCTGTTCAACCTGCTTAAGCTCGCGACGAAGCGCGGCGATCTTGTTGCGAATTAAACGTCGGTCAACCTCGAGCTGGCTTTCGCCCTGACCAAAGCGCGAACCAATGCCACCGCGTGTCTGCTCTTTAGCAAGGTGGCTCCACATACCGCGCAAGCGGGGCAACAGATACTGCAATTGGGCTAGCTGCACCTGCAGGCGACCCTCACGGGTCTGAGCGTGCAGGCCAAAGATATCGAGAATCAACGCCGTGCGGTCGATGATCTTAACCGGTTCGCCCACGGCTTTCTCAAGATACGACTGCTGCGAGGGCGTTAAATCGTCATCGAAGATAACAACATCGGCATCCATACGATGCACGAGCCCGCAAAGCTCCTCAACCTTACCGGAGCCAATAAACGATTTTGGATACGGCTTAACCAGGCGCTGTGACAAACGCGCCACGCACTGTGCGCCAGCCGTATGGGCCAGGCGCTCAAGCTCGTCAAGCGAACGATCGAGCGGCCAGGCGTTATCGCGCCACTCAACTCCGACAAGAACGGCACGTTCAGGCTCAGGCACCGTGGGAACGAGGGGAAACCGTGCCATTAGACCGCCTCGATACGATGAAGGATATCCTCAACGACCTCATCGATCGTAAACTCGTCCATGTCGAACCACACGATGCGGTCGTCGCGTTTAAACCACGAAAGCTGACGCTTGGCATAGCGGCGCGAGCGCATCTTGATGAGTTCGCGAGCCTCATCCATAGACATCACGCCGTCAAAGGCATCGATAATCTCTTTATAGCCAATCGCTTGCATCGAAGTCAGGGCATCTCCCAGCCCCTGGTCCATAAGACCGCGAACCTCATCAACAAGACCCTGCTCAAACATCAGATCGACGCGTAGGTTAATTCGCTCGTAAAGCGCCTCGCGATTACGCATCAATCCAAACCACAGAGCGTGATAATGCTCGCGCGGAACACTAAACTGCGACTTTTGCTGCGCGTAGGACACGCCATCATCGTGCATTTCGAGCGCGCGAATCACGCGACGAACATTATGGGGGTGGATGACCGCGGCGGACTCGGGGTCACGCTCGGCAAGCAGCGCGTGCAGCGCTTCCTCGCCAATGCGCTCGGCAAGCTCCTGATACCCCGCGCGGCGATCGTCCTCAAGTTCGCCCGAGGGAAAATCCATCTCATCCAGGGCCGCCACCTGTTTGCCGGGGTCCTTCTCTGCCCGGATGGCCGCAATCTGCAATTTCAGGTCGTGGCAGTGGCGGTTGATGAGCCGGATAGTCTCCCGGCTTTGCTGGTACTGTTCATACT
>JAXJLC010000212.1:0-3467 GCA_036297365.1 Collinsella sp. | reverse complement strand
GAGAAACCTTGAGCGTCGAGTCCTCGACGGATGCGATGTTCTGCGTCGCGGCCTTGGAGGCATCCATACCATTGGCAACGCGCCCCCGCTCGATAACGCGAGCCTTGTTGCCATCAACAACCTTGACGTCCACCGTAGCCGCATCGATATCGAAATCGAGGTAGCGAAACTCATCAGCATCAAAGGTCGTACACGAAAGTTGCTGAGGCCGAGCGGAATAGCTGCCGTCATCCAAGAGATCGTCCTCGTCAACCGCATCGTCCATACCAGACAAGCCGGGTATAACATCGTCGAGATCCCACGGACCATCAAAATGAATCAATGTCCGCGAAATGCCAAAGACAAGCCCGATGATGAGCACAAACGCTCCGATGCCGACGCCCAGGCGCAGCTTGGATTCATGCGAAAGCTTCATCATTCATCACCTTCTTTGGCACTCGGCTCAGCGGTAGTCGCGGTAGCCACGTCAGTATCAGGTTCCGCAGAAGTATCCTTCCCCTGGGCCCTGACCGCCACCGGCGCCGGACCAACCTGAATAACCCCGCGTGCCCAATCACCATCGAGCGCACGCGCCACCCAGTGATAGATGGGAATCGTAAAGAAGATCAGCGCGGCAAAGGGGCCGGCACCAAACAGGAACATCAGCAAAAAGAACAGCAGCCAACACACGGCCCAATACGGGAACGACTGGAACGGGCCCTTCACCGGAGTCGAGCCAACTGCGCCGCCACTCGTCGCCTGAGCCGTCGCCGCATTGGCAGCCTGCGCACTCCAGCTTGCCGCTTGCGCCGCCTTGGCCGCAGCATCACTCGCCTGCGTTGCCGCCTCGGTAGCGCGCGCCGCCGCCTCATGGGTGCGAGCACGCTCTGCCGCCTCGGCCTCGCGCTGGCGGGCGCGGTCCTCGTTCTCAAACTCGATATCGTCCTCGATCTCGTCGCTCGGATTGAGCAGCTCGTCCAGGCTCACGCCATAAAGTTTGGCGAGCGAGATCAGGTTCTCGGTATCGGGCGAGCTCTCCGCGCGCTCCCATTTACTGACCGCCTGGCGCGACAGCCCCAGCTTTCGCGCCAGCCCTTCTTGGCTAAAACCCTTGCTGCGACGAAGGTCGGCGAGCCGCTGCGCAGTTTCTACATTCATGGTTCCTCCTATGTGATGCCAGCCGTGCCGCCGGACCGTTTTTGTTCTTAAGGCGCCTTGCACAGTTAAAAATCTATCCGCCACCGCCAAAAGCATGCCACCTATTCTAGTGAGATTTTTGACAACCGGCGGTTGCGGGCACATATGAGCTGCGGAAATGTGTCCAAACAAAGCAATGACCCACGGCTCGGTTGTCCCCGTTGCGGCGTTAACGGTAGTATGGTCGTACTGTTAATTCCGCACCGCCAACGGAGGGAGTTCCGCGCCGTGAACCGCGATTTTGCCTCATCGCTCATCCAGCTCAACAATACGTTCTATCGCGAGCACTCCGCCTCCTTTTCCGATACGCGCCAGGCCCCGTGGCCCGGCTGGGTGCGCACCATGGACATCGCACTCGAACAGCTCGACGTCGCCACAATCGAGCATCCCGTCCGCGTCTTCGATCTCGCCTGCGGCAACATGCGATTCGAGAACTTTGCCGCCGGCGGCGCACTTGCCGCCAAGGGCGTCGACGGCGCAAACCCCTCGGCAGATGCCAGTTGCCCGTTTGAGTTCTATGGTGTCGACTCGTGTCAGGATTTGGCTATCGATGCACGTGGCCACGCCCTGCGCATTCCCAACCTGCACTTCCAGGAACTCGACGTGCTCGATGCCCTCATGAAGCTCAACCCCGCCGAGACGTCCGATGTTCTTTTCGACGCCCCGCTCGCCGACATCTCGGTCTGCTTTGGCTTTATGCACCATGTGCCGTCGTGCGAGTACCGTGTACGCGTGCTCGACGCCCTGGTGCGCCAGACGCGCCCAGGCGGCATCATCGCCATCAGCTTTTGGGAGTTTATGAACGACGAGCGCATGGCGCGCAAGGCCGTTCGAGCCGAAGCCCGCGCCGAGCTCACCCCGCCGTTTGGGGGATACGATTCAGCGCAGTTTGAAGCCGGCGACCACCTCATTGGCTGGCAAAACGACCGCCACGCCTACCGCTATTGCCATCACTTTGACGATCAGCAGATCACCGACCTGGTGCGCGGCGTCCGTACGTTCTACAAGAGCGGCGAGGTCCCCGTGCGCGAGCTTGAGCGTTTCCATGCCGACGGTCGCAGCGGAGAGCTCAACCGCTATGTGATTCTCAAGCGCCTGTAGGCACCGACGACTCGCCGCCGAGCCGCACCGCGTCTTTCGGGCAAACTATGCCCACTCTTTTTCAACCCATTGACGGAACGCGCAGCCAGGCGTTCCATACTTATGACCAAGGAGCCTCATGGGAGCCGTCCACGTTCGCACGCCTAAGAACTTTGTGCTCGAGGAGCGCCTGGAGCGCTACGCCGATGCGATTGAGACGAACCCCGAGGCTTATGCCGGAGATTGGCGCGAGGCCTGTGCGCCCGCAGGCGGCAAGCCCTTCGAGCACCTTCACCTGGATCTGGGCTGTGGCAAGGGAACATACCTTGTAGAGCGCGCGGCCCACGAGCCAAACACCCTCTTTATCGGTATGGACCAGGAGCCCATCTGCATCGCCTATGCCGCACAGAAAATCTGCGAGCAGAAGCTATCCAACGCACTCGTCCTGCCCCGAGGCGCCGCATCGCTGCCGCAGCTGTTTGCCGCAGGCGAGCTCAATGCCATCACCATTAACTTTCCCACGCCGCAGCCCAAGGCCAAGTACGCCAAAAAACGACTCGTCCATGTCGGCCATCTAATGCTCTATCGCTCGCTCTTTGCAGCCGACGCCACCGTCACGCTGCGCACCGACAGCAAGCCATTGCGCGACTACGCCCTGGGGCAGTTTGCCGCGGCCGGCTACGACACGCTTTGGGTAAGTGACGACGTACGCCGCGACCATCCCGAGCATCCCGAGACCGAATATGAATGCCGCACGCGCGAGATGGGCGCCGTCGTCTATGGCATTTGCGCCACACCCGGTGCGCAGCCAACCGACGAACAGCTCACGGCGGGCCGCATGCAGGAGCAAAGCCTTGCCTGCTACCTGCCCGATAACCTCGATGAGCTCACCTATGTACCCCTGGGCATGGAAGAGGCCGTCGAGAACTTTAGAAACCGCGCCCGCAAAGGCAAGAAGCGCCTGCCGCAAGAGTCCTAGGGGCTTCTTATGGTCGCGGCGTCGGCAAACAAGCGCGAATAGGCGCCAACGAACGACCCTCAAACCTAAGTGAGTAGACTTTTTTGCAATAGACAAGCACAGCCCGCATAGCGCAAACTAAAACCGACGCTCCTATAAGTTGTCAAGAGGCAGTTTGCGGGAGCGCTCTCTCCAATTCGCACAGGAGCTCGTAATACCTCCTCTCCAGTTTCGTCGACCGCCGTTTCCCCCG
>JAXJLC010000211.1:0-1877 GCA_036297365.1 Collinsella sp. | reverse complement strand
CAGCTCTTGCAGCCGATGCAGTTGTCCTCGTTGACGCCGATGCGATGGTTCTTTGGATCAAAGAACAAGGCGCCCGTAGGACAGGCCTTGGCGCACGGAGCGTCCTCGCAGTGGTGGCATGCCACCGGTGCGGAGATCTCGTACGTACGCGTCACGCGCAGGCGCGGCGCGGCGATGTTGCCGGGAATATCGTGTGCCTCGATGCACGCCGCCATACAGGTTTGGCACCCAATGCAGCGTGAGGAATCAGCCACGACTCGTTTATTGCCCATGTTGTTCACTCCCTCCTGAATCCCATGCCGGAGAGACCCTGTCGACGTTGCCCCGGACCACCCGTGGTCCGGCATCGACGTATCGAGTGCATGCGGCGAAACAGGCACTTCGATAGAATTCCTCCAACGATATACAGGTTAAATATACGCAGTTGCAGGGGGCAAACTTGAGCATAGGCCCTGCAATACGAGTGTATTGCAGGGGTTTTGGCAGGTTGGAATTATTCTCTAGAAGCTATAAAGGTGAGTGTATTACATGCGTACGCCTCAGAGATTTTTACGCGCTCTCATTTTAGATGTACTACGCTTGTATTCAAGTTAATGGTTATTTACTTGAGCGAAATAAAGTAATCGTTATAAGATGCTCAAGTATCGGCACATGCCGCATTTGACCGACTATATTGCACGCTCATTAAGGGGGCCAGTGATGTCATCGACTCAAAAACGAGCCATCCTGCAGGTGCGCATTCGCGAGGAAGACAAGCAGCATGCCGAACATCTCTACGACGCCATGGGCACATCGCTCGCCGAGGCCGTCCGTCTATTTGTCGCGCAGAGCATTTTGATGCGCAAGCTCCCCTTTCAGCCGGTCGCCGTGCGCTCAAAGGACGGCACCGCCGCCTATGGATCGCTCAAAGCATACGGTGACCCCAATCGCCGCTCCGAGGAGCGCAATGCCTGGATTGAGTACCTTGCTACAGAATGCGACGATTCGATTTTGGGTCCCGAGGAAGTAGATATCCATGAGTAGCACCATCATCGACGAGACCGTCATCCTACGCTACCTGCTTGACGACGACGAAGTCCTGTCACCGCGCGCCGCCAAGGTCATCGCCACGCGCACCGCTCGTGTCTATCCCGAAATCATCACGCGCGTCGTGGTCACGCTGCGCGACGTCTATAAGGTTCCCCGCGTTGAGATTGCTGCGGCCATGAAAAGGCTGCTCGATGACGTCATGGTCGACGAGCCCACCGTTGTCGCCCTTGCCGTCAAGCTCTTTGGCAAGACCCATATGGACTTTACCGACTGCCTCCTCGCAGCCCGAACCGCCATCTATAACGACGACGTCGTGAGCTTTGGCAAGCCCATCATCCAAGGCATGATCGATTACCGCCGCAAGCGCCAAACCGCCGCCGACGCCCGCGACCGCGCCGCCGAAGCCCACAGCCGAAGCACCGACTCCACCATCGACAAGCTCCGTCACCGCCCCCGCAGCTAACCCCATCCCCTCCTAAGTTGCGGTGAAATACGGACTGTTTTTGCTGGTCAAACCGCAAAACAGTCCGTATTTCACCGCAACTTATTGAAGGTGGACCGCGAACGATTTCGCTATCGGGATTCGGCGTAGGGTTTTGTTGTCGGAATGCCGTAACCGCGCATCATGGCACCGAACGATTCTACGTCGTAGGTGTCCGAGAGTTTGAAATGAATGACGTTGTGGCCCATGGCGCGAAGGTTCGCGTCGCGCATGAGGGCCGCTCGATACGTTTTTGCCGCCGCCCGCTCTGGATCATTTTGACCCTCGTCTTCAAACTTGCCTAGCCCATGCAGCTCTGCCAGCGTCCATGAGCCGTCTGGCATCTGCCAGCCATAATCTGCTAGAT
>JAXJLC010000210.1:0-5239 GCA_036297365.1 Collinsella sp. | reverse complement strand
GCGCAAAGGCCTTGATTTCACCGTCAATCATAAACGGCAGCGCGCGGCGCACAGCAGATGCGTTCTTGACGATTGCGAACGTATCGAAGTCGTGCAGGTCTGCCTTGGTCGGCAAGGTGCGGCGATTACCCGGATCGGTCAGGCCCTCAAGGCCGTACTCGTCGCCATAGTAAATCGAAGGCACACCGGGGAACGTCATCTGCATGAGCGTCGCCAGCCAAAAACGGCTCTTGGCCAGGCCCATCGCGTTCTCATCCAGACGCCATTTGCTGCGCTCGCACTCGGGCAGCTGCGACTCGTCGGGGCCGCCGCCGAGCACCGAGATGATGCGCGGACGGTCGTGGCTCGAAAGCAGATTAAGTGCGCAAGACAGGGCCTCACGCGGATAGTTCTCGCGTAGGGTCTCGATATCCTCGGCAGCTTGGTAAGCGTTTTTGTAGCCCATTAAAAAGCCGATGACCATGTCGCGGAAGGGGTAATCCATGGCCGAGTCGAGCTCAGAGCCTTGCAGATAGCGACGCAGATGGCCGTAGCTTATCTTGTTGGAGGCGTCTTCCCAGACCTCGCCGAGCAGCAGCGCGTCGGGCTTCTCGGCGAGCACGGCCTTTTTGATCTCGGCCAGGAAGTCATCGGAAAGCTCGTCGGCCACATCCAGGCGCCAACCATGGGCACCGGCACGCAGCCATTTACGAATGACGCCGTCCTTGCCCAGGAGACGCTCGCGTACCAGTTCGGAGCTCTCATTAATGGCGGGCATATTGCCCACGCCCCACCAACAGTCGTACGAGCCGTCCTCGTGGAAATAAAACGCATCGCGCCACGGCGAATCCTCGCTCTGCCACGCGCCCACGCCGGGGTAGTTGCCGTAGCGGTTGAAGTAGATCGAATCGTCGCCCGTGTGGTTGAACACACCGTCCAGAATGATGGAAATGCCCAGCTTCTCGGCCGCCTCGCACAGCTCAGTAAAGTCCTGCTCGGTGCCCAGAATCGGATCGATCTTGGTGTAATCGGCGGTGTCGTAGCGGTGGTTGCTCGCGGCTTCAAAAATGGGGTTGAGGTAGATGGCTGTAAAGCCCAGCTCGGCGATGCGGGGCAGGTCTTCCTGGATGCCCTTGAGCGATCCGCCGTAAAAGTCCCAGGTCTTGATGGAGCCGTCCTCGGCGCGCTCGTACACAGGCGGCTCGTTCCAGTCCTCGACCATGCGGCGCTGAATGCCCTTGCGCGGTTTTTCGACCTCGGCCAGCGTGCGCTCGCGCCAGTGCTCGTCGCGGGCATAGCGATCGGGGAAGATCTGGTAGACCATACCGCGCTCGTACCAAGTGGGGCGGTTCTCGCGGTGCTTATAGACGGTGACCTGGAAGGACGGCACCTCGGCGTAGTCGTAGGTCACACCCTCGCCGCCGGTGCGGCCCTGTGGTGCGCCCAAGCGGACCTCGGGCTGGCCCTCGATATTGCATATAAAGCTGTACCAGATAAGACAGGGTTCGGTGCACTCAAGCTCTACGGTAAATATGCCGTCGCCCTCGTGCGTCATGGGATACCGGGACTCACCAATCTCATCGACCCAGGTGCGCAGCGTAAGCGTTGCCTGCGCGGGATCGGCATCCTCCAGAATCACGGAGAGCGAAAGGGTAGTTCCTGTGGTCACAGCGCCAAACGGAGTGCGAAACTGCGGCAGACGGCTGTTGTGTATCAATCTCATAGTACGGTCCAGTTCAATAGAATCATGGCCTGCTGGCCATGGGCTTTACGCACAGGATGTAAGTATATCTGTTGTACACAGGCTGTATAAACAACATCCGTTTACCATCGGCGAACGGTTGTCCTAGAAAATCGTTTTACCAACTACCTACAGAGAAGGGGCGCCCGGTTGGAGCGCCCCTTACTTAGGGTTTGATTAGGTTTTAAATCGTCTGTGGGCTAGCGGCGCTTGCGGGTGGCCGTTGCCTTGCGGACGGACGTCTTCTTGGACGGGGCCTTTTTCTCTGCCGGAGCGGTGGGGGAGACCGGAGTCTCCTTGGTGGGTTCTGGCTTGGCCTCTGCCTTCGGTGCGGCCTTGACCTCAGCGGCCTTCGGCGCCGGCTCAGCCTTTACTGCGGGCTTTTCTTCGGCCTTAGCCTCTGCCTTGGGAGCAGCAGCCTTGGTCGTGGTCTTCTTGGCCGTCGTCGTGGCGCGCTTGCGCGTGGTGGTCTTGGCAGCGGACTTGGCCTCGACGGTTGCCTCCGCCTTGGACTCGGCAGGCGTCTCCTCGACCTTGACGGCTGGCTTTGCGGCTGCCTTCGTGGTCGTCGACTTCGTTGCCGTGATCTTCTTGGCGGTCGTGGTCGCCTTCTTAGCAGCGGTCTTTGCCGGAGCCTTGACGGCAGGCTTGGTCTCAACGACTTCGGCGTTTACCTCGGGAGCAGCCTCGGCTTCTGCGGCCTTCTTGGCAGCGGCGGTCGTGCGCTTGCGCGTGGTCGTTGCCTTGGCAGCAGTCGTCTTTGCTGCGGCGGTCTTGGTGGCAGCAGCTTTGGTAGTCGTAGCCTTCTTGGCGGTCGTCTTGCGGGTCGTGGTCTTCTTAGCCGCGGGCTTTGCAGCGGGCTTGGCCTCGGCCTTTGCCTCAGGAACAACCTCAGCTTTCACCTCAGGCTCGGCCTTTGCGGGCTCAGCCTCAACCGGATTCTCCTCGGCCTTGGCTTCGGACTCCGGCTCCGGCTCAGCAACAGCCTCAGGCTCGTCGACAACAGCCGCCGGCCTCTCAATCTCCGGATGCATAAAGAAGTACAGGTCCAGATACTTGTCGGCCGAGCGCGTCCAGCTAAAGTCCTGGCTCATGGCCTGCGTGACCAGTTGGTTCCAAGCGTCACGGTTATCCCAGAACAGGCGCGCCGCGCGGAAGACCGCGTCGCCCATCTCGTCGCCGTTAAAGTTGGTAAACGAGAAGCCCGTGCCCTCGCCGGTAAACTCGTTATACGGGATCACGGTGTCCTTCAGGCCACCGGTCTCGCGCACGATGGGCAGGGTGCCGTAACGCATAGCGATGATCTGCGACAGACCGCAGGGCTCAAACTTCGAAGGCATCAGGAACATATCGGCGGCGGCGTACATGCGCTGCGACAGCGCCGGGTCAAATTCGATGCGTGCCGCCATGGTGCCGGGGTACTTGTCCTGGAAGTAGCGCAGGCTGTCCTCGTAGTCGCGGTCGCCGGTGCCCAGCACCGCCACCTGCACGCCGCCGGCCAGGATGCGGTCGAGCGCGTACATGACCAGGTCCATGCCCTTCTGGCGCGTCAGGCGCGTGACCATCACCATGAGCGGACGGTCGTCGCGAACCTCGAGCCCCAGCTCTTCCTGCAGCTTGGCCTTGCACACAGCCTTGCCGGAGCGGTCATCAACCGTGTAGTTTGCGGCAATGCGCTTGTCGGTCGCCGGGTCAAAGCCCGCCACGTCAATGCCGTTCAAAATGCCCTGCAGCGCATAGGAGCGCTCGCGCAGCACACCGTCCAAGCCCTCGCCAAATTCGGGCGTCTGGATCTCGTTGGCATAGGTGGGGCTCACCGTAGTGATGGCGTCGGCGTAACGTAGGGCGCCCAGCATGTAGTTGATGCTGCAGGCGTCGCAACGCAGCTGCGAAGCGGCCGCCGGAATGTGCGCCACGCCCAGGATGTCCTCCATCACGGTGTCGCTAAACTGGCCCTGGAACGCCACGTTGTGGATCGAGAACACGGTCTTGACGCGGTCGTACAGCGGCAGGCCCTGGTAGAACTCGCGCAAGAACACGGGCGCCAGCGCCGTCTGCCAGTCATTGCAGTGCAGGATGTCGCACTCAAAGCCGGCCGGCAGGTGCTGCAGGCTCTCGGTGATGGCCTTGGAGAAGAACGCAAAACGCTCGCCGTCGTCAAAGAAGCCGTACGGATAGTCGCGCGCAAAGTAGCGCTCGTTGTCGATGAACATATAGGTGACGCCGTCGTGCTCGAGCTTCTCGAGACCGCAGTACTCGTTGCGCCAACCCAAGCTCACGTAAAAGTCGGAGAAGTGCTCCATCTGCGCCTTGTACTCGTCCTTGATGGTGGCGTACTTGGGCACCATCACGATGACTTCGGCGCCGGCGCGCACAAGCGCCGCAGGCAGCGAGCCCGCTACGTCGCCCAGGCCACCGGTCTTCACAAACGGCGCGCACTCGGCCGAGGCAAACACGATCTGCATCTTTTTGCTGGAATCAGCCATATTGTCTCCCATGTTGCAATTCGAGAATAGCCGCCTGGCGCTAACCGGGCGGCTATTCTGCATGTTACGAGTGATATTGCGGTGCCAACGTTAACGTACGATGGTGGTGTCGGAAGTTAACGGAGCCTTGCCCAGCACCAAGATGTTCTCGGGCGTGCCGCGAAGCTCGGTGTTGGTGGGAACCACGTTGTTCTTGTCCAGGATGGCGTTCTCAACGCGGGCGCCGCTCTTGATGATGCAGCTCTGGTTGATGATCGAGTTGGTCACCGAGGCGCCTTCCTCGACCACGACGCCGCGCGACAGGATCGAGTTGCGCACGGTGCCCTTGATGATGCAGCCGGCCGAGATGATCGAGTTGCAGGCGTGGCTGCCGGTCGCGTAGCGCGAAGGCGGCACGTCGTGAGCCTTGGTCAGGATCGGGCGCTCGGGGTCAAAGAGCTGGTCGGCCACGGTCTGGTCGAGCAGGTCCATGCTGCGGCGATACAGCGACTTCTCGCTAAACACGCCCACGACCTCGCCCTTGTACTCGTAGCTGCACACGTCGATGTTGCCAAAGTCGCCCTGGAGTGCCTCGAGCAGGTCCAGATAGTCGGCAGCCTGGTAGCGGTCGATGATCTCGAGCAGCGTCTCGCGGTTGACAATGCAGCAGTCCATAGAGGCGTTGTCGCCATACACGACGCCGGCGCTCACGCCCGTCAGGCGGCCGTTCTCGTTGATCTGCAGCTTGGTCTCGTCATCGACGTTGCGCGTGGCCTTGCAGTACACCACGGTCATCTGGGCGCCGGAGTTCTCGTGCGCGTCGATGATGGTGTTGAGGTCCATGTTAAAGATGATGTTGGTGCCCATCATCACGACATAGGGCTTGTCCGAGCGCTGGAACAGCGTCTTGTTGGAGATGATGTCGCGCAGCAAGAAGCGCATGCCGCCCTTGGTGGTGCCATACGCATTACCGGGCACCATGAACAGACCGCCCTTCTTGCGGTCCAGGCCCCAGTCCTTGCCCGAGCCCACGTGGTCGATCAGGGAACGGTAG
>JAXJLC010000209.1:0-1824 GCA_036297365.1 Collinsella sp. | reverse complement strand
GCCCAAGAGTTTGAGTACGCCGACAGCATCGAGCGAGACGAGCGCCGCGATGTCGTCGACCTTGAGCGGAGAGGCGATGAGCGCATGCATCACGGTCTGCTGCGTTGGATCCAAGTCGGCAATGCCGGGAGCATCGGGGCGCGAGTAGCGCAGGGTGCCGTAGATGCGTGAGATAGCCATCTCGATAGATTCCTCGTCGATGATGCAGCAGGCACCGTTCGCAATGAGGTAATTCGTGCCACGCGACTCGGGAGACAGGATCGACCCCGGCACGGCAAGAAGTTCGCGCCCCAAATCCATAGCAGCCTCGGCTGTAGAAAACGTCCCGGAAGGCATACCCGCCTCGGATACAAAGAGGGCTTGCGACAGGGCCGCGATCACGCGATTGCGGCGCGGAAAGGCAAACTTGCGCGGACCCATGCCCCACGGAGAAATCGACACAACCGCGCCACCCGTATCGAGCGTGCGAGTAATAAGCCCCGCACTCGAACGCGGGTAGACCACGTCAGCGCCCGTCCCCAGCACCACGACATGTTTGCCGCCGGCGTTGACCGCAGCCCAACCCGAGGCCTGGTCACAACCGACCGCGCCGCCCGAAACTACCGTCACTCCCGCCTCGACCGCCACCTTTGCCGCAAGCTCTGCCACGGCAAGACCATACGGCGAGGCCTTGCGCGCGCCGATGATGGAGAGCGCGGGCGTCGAAAGCACCTCGGGCTTGCCGCGCACATAGAGCGTCTGGGGTACATCAGAAAGCTCCAAAACGGTCTCAGGATACAACGCGTCGCTTGGATGCAGCTCGAAGGTCCCCTCGGCCATCATTGGTCCCTCCTTCCCTGGTACATCGCCGCCTCGAGCACGTGGTCCTGCGTCACTTGCTCGCTCTCGGCGACATCTGCGATCGTGCGCGCAATGCGAACCAGGCGCACGATGCCACGCCCTGTGAGATGTGTGCGTTTGGACAGACCGAGTACGCATTTCTCGGCAGCATCATCGAGCTCAAAGGTCGAAACGACACCGTCAATGGACCGCGTCTCGTCATCCTCGGCCTCGGCATCCGCATCGTCCATACGGGATTCGCGCCAAGCGCGAAAGGCGCGACCGCGCACAACGTAGCCACGTAACTCGGCCGACGACATACCCTCCGCACCCTCGATAATCACTTGGGGGTCGGGACGGGTCACATCGATCATCATGTCGATACGGTCGGCTAAAGGACCGCGCAGCTTAGCCCGATAGCGCTCGACCATCGCCGCAGAGCAGCGACACGGTACCTCGCGATCGCCCAAAAAGCCGCAGGGGCAGGGATTGCTCGCAGCCAGCAGCTGAAAGCGCGACGGGAAGGTAAAGGCCCCGTCGACGCGTACGATCCTCACGTAGCCGCGCTCGATGGGCTGACGCAACGTCTGCAGCACGCCAGTGGGAAACTCGGCAAGCTCGTCCAAAAAGAGCACGCCGCCATGAGCAAGGCTGATCTCACCCGGGTGCACCGGGCGCCCGCCGCCGATAAGGCCTGCGGTCGAAATACTGTGGTGGGGACTGCGGAAGGGGCGGTGCCCCGCCAACAAGCCATCAATGTTCTCACCCAAAACCGAATGGATGCACAGTGCCTCCTGCTGATCCTCAACGGAAAGCTCGGGCAGGATGCCGGTCATACGGCGTGCGAGCATCGTCTTGCCCGATCCCGGGGACCCGATCATGAGCAAGCCGAGTTCTCCTGCCGCCGCAAGCGCCATGCCGCGTTTAGCGACTTCCTGCCCCAGCACGTCTGCATAGTCGAGCTCGGGCTCAAAGGTCGCCTCGACACCCTCGGAATCCAAGTAG
>JAXJLC010000208.1:0-3352 GCA_036297365.1 Collinsella sp. | reverse complement strand
CGGATTTGCGAAGCAAATGCGCAGATGTCCCGTTGCTCGCTCCAATTCCAAAATGTTAGGTTAATGCCTGCTGCCCATACTTGCACCTGCGCACGGTACAATGGATGGGTTACGACCAACGTGCCAATAACCAAAAAGGAGCCGCTATGATCGATCGCTATACCCGCCCGGAGATGGGACACATTTTCTCCCTCGAGAACAAGTACGCCATTTGGCAGGAGATCGAGGTCTTGGCCTGCGAGGCCCAGGCGGAGCTCGGCAAGATCGGTATTTCCAAAGACGAGGCCCAGTGGATCCGCGACCATGCCAACTTTGAGAAGGCGAAGGTCGATGAGATCGAGGAAGTCACGCGCCACGACGTCATTGCCTTCCTGACCAACATGAAGGAGTACATCGATGCCGATGTTCCCGAGGGCGACCCCAAGCCCAGCCGCTGGGTTCACTATGGCATGACCAGCTCCGATCTGGGCGACACGGCCCTGTGCTACCAGCTCACCCAGGCCTGCGACCTGATCATCGAGGACGTCAAAAAACTCGGCGAGATCTGCAAGCGTCGCGCCTTTGAGGAGCGCAACACGCTCTGCGCCGGCCGTACTCATGGCATCCATGCCGAGCCGATGACCTTCGGCATGAAGTTTGGCTCTTGGGCCTGGGAGCTCAAGCGCGATCTGGATCGTCTTGAGGACGCCCGCAAGAATGTTGCCTTCGGTGCTATCTCGGGCGCTGTCGGCACGTACAGCTCCATCGAGCCGTTCGTCGAGGAGTACGTCTGCGAGCACCTGGGCCTGGTCCACGATCCCCTGTCCACGCAGGTCATCAGCCGCGATCACCATGCCTACCTTGCCGGCGTGCTTGCCACTACAGCGGCCACCTGTGAGCGCATCGCTACCGAGGTTCGCAATCTACAGAAGACCGATACGCTCGAGGCCGAGGAGCCGTTCCGTAAGGGCCAAAAGGGCAGCTCAGCCATGCCGCACAAGCGCAACCCCATCACCATGGAGAAAGTCTGCGGTCTGTCGCGCGTCGTGAAGTCCAACGCCCAGGTCGCCTTCGATAACGTCGCCCTGTGGCACGAGCGTGACATTTCGCACTCCTCTGCCGAGCGTGTCGCCCAGGCCGATAGCTTCATCGCACTCGACCACATGTTCCAGTGCCTCATCCGCGTTATCGACGGCCTGCAGCTGTACCCTGCCCGCATGATGGCCAACCTCAATAAGACCCGCGGCCTCATCTTCTCCTCCAAGGTGCTGCTCGCCCTCGTCGATACGGGCATCACCCGCGAGGACGCGTACGCCATTGTGCAGGAGAACGCCATGGCAACCTGGCACGAGGTACAGGATTGTGTCTCCGGCCCCACCTTTAAGGAGCGTCTCGAGGCCGACCCGCGCTGCACCGTCAGCCAGGAGAAGCTCGACGAGATCTTTGATCCATGGGACTTCCTCACCCGTATCGACACGGTCTTTGATCGTCTGGAGCAGCTGAGCTTCGAGTAGGTTCGGGCATAACGTTAGCTTTTTAGGGCGCTTTGCTGGTAATGTGTGTTGCCGGCAAAGCGCCTCGTTGCATTTAGGGAAAGACGGGGATAATAGTCGTCTCGAATAACATTCTGAGAGGGGATCGCATGATTTCGTTTGATTACAAGCCTCAGGGCGTGTGTGCTCGCAATATTCACCTTGACCTTTCCGATGACGGCAACAAGGTGATAGGCGTTGAGTTTACCGGTGGCTGCGACGGCAATCTCAAGGCAATCTCCAAGCTGGTCGAGGGCGCTCCTGCCGATCGCGTAATCGAGGTTCTCGCCGGTAATACCTGCGGTATGAAAAAGACCTCCTGCGCCGACCAGCTTACGCGCGCCATCGAGGCCGCTCGCGCCGAGATCGCCTAATGGGTATCGCCGATCACATCAAGAACGGAATATCGCGTCGCGGCTTTGTACTCGGTGGGGCTGCCGCGGGCGCTGCCACGGTGCTTGCCGGATGCTCGAAAAAAACGGGTACCAGCGATGATGCCGCCGGCGAGCCGCAGGTTATCAAGGACGATTCCAAAATTATCTCGATTACGGATGAGTATGAGGCTGTCGACATCGATCTTGAGCCGGCGGCGTCGTGGACGCTGCCTCTGGGTACGCTGCTGTACTACTGCGACGGCGATTACGCCGCGGCGATGATGGCGCCCGCATCGGCATTGCACGCCAACACGCTCGGTGTGCTCAACCTGGGCGATGGCTCGCTTACCACATTAATCGAGGATCCTGTCGAGGGCACGGGATATGCATTCTACGATGTCCGCGCCGGCGACGGCGTATTCGCGTGGGTTGAGATGAACTTTGCCAATTCATCGTGGAAGCTCTACGCTCAAAATCTGTCGGGCGCTTCGCTCTCTGGCGATGTGGTTGAGCTCGATCGAGGTGGCAAGGACTATGATCCGCCCCTGTTTACGGCGTTCGGGTCATCAGTCATCTGGTATAAAATGCCTTCGGCAGGCGGCAATAAAACGAGTAGTGATTCGTTTTGCTATCGTCGCTCACTTGATGAATCCAAGGCCGAGACAATTTGGAAATCGACGGGCCGCTTTGCATCGGCCCCGCGCGCGAGCGACGGCATTTTGACCATCTCGCCGCGTGTCCGCAACGACGAGGGCGTCTACTACGGCATAACGGCAATCGATCTGACCGACGGCAACAACACCAAGCGTGCCCAGCTAGTCCTTCCCTCGTCAGTCTCGCCTTTCGAGGCCGTGTATATGGGCGATACCTTCGTGTTTTCTATCGAGGCGGCCTATAGCGGCGTGGGCAGCCTGGGCAATATGGGCACGTATATCGGTAATGAGGGAGGGCCGTACCTCTTTCTGTCACGCGAGCCGCTCGCATGTGCGGCTGGCAAGAAGAATAAATACCTTGTTAAGGTACAGGCGTCGCATTTCCTGATCGACACCTCTGCCAAGACCTATGGCTCGCTGCTGTCGCCCGACCGCGCTTTGGAGTATGGCGATTATCCAGCTACGGCGGGAAAATCGGACTCATTCCTTACGTACGCCACGGTGCGCAACAGCCAGGGTATACCAGAGACGGTCACTGCACGCCTATTCTCTCTTTAAGCTTAGAGGGGTTAAAAAGGCGCCAACAGGGGAATAAACGCGTTGTAATTGTGAGTACCGCCCGCCGAGCTGCCGCGTCATAGCGGCATCCGGCGGGCTCAGGTGCGTTAAAATGGGCTTGTTCTTAGCTAATTGAGACAGGGGGGCCGTGTTATGGCTTCAGATGCAAAAAAGATTCTGCTGGTCGAGGATGAGAAGGCAATCCGTGACGCCGTCGCTGCCTATCTCGAGCGCGAAGGCTACTGGGTTGTGGGCG
>JAXJLC010000207.1:0-5520 GCA_036297365.1 Collinsella sp. | reverse complement strand
GTGATAAAGCGACACATCTCATCAATGTGAGCTGCAAAGCTCATGCCAAAGACGGGAGTTCCGTCTTCCTTCTCGTCGAGGATGCCCAGTCGATAGTCGTCGTCCTCGAGCATAGGCTGCGGAAGCCAGATAACCTTGTTGAGGTTGTAGATGCGCTTATACTCGGCCTCTATTTCCTCTTTCGTGAACTCGGGATTACGCTTGCGGCATTCCGTGTCCTCGATGGCGATCAGAGTGCCGTGACCGTCAAACTCGCGGTCGCCGCCCTCCGAAACCATTTCGGAATTGACGATATCGAAGCAACCGAGCGCAACCGCCATGTGAACGGCTGCCTTACGTGCGGACTGGCACTCCGGGGAGTTCTTGTCCCACACGCCGTAATAGGTCCAAGCGGGGTTGACCATATAAGAATGGCCCTTGTCGTCGACCATGATGCTGGGACCGTTGTCGCGGACATAGAAGTTGGAGTCTTCGAACTGCGTGATCTCGATGCGATCGAGATCAACCCCCTCCTCCTTCAGGCGCGAGCAAGCCTCCTCATAGGAGCCGGGGGTGCCGCAATTGAGGTTGACCGTAACGTCGCCATACTCGAGCAGAGCCTTGATCACGTCAACGCAGGGCTGGCGGTTATCGTAGCCCTCTGCACGGATGTAATCGGGAAGCCATGTCACATAGACGTTGGAGCGCTTCTCGAACTCGCCCGGCATACGATAGTTCTGGTACATGGTTGGTCCTTCCGTCGGGTTTCCCGCGATGCTGTCCGGCCGCGACAATAGCGGAGTTTCACCTGCTATAGTACTACTATACCTACCGTTCGGTAGATAATTTTGAATAATTGCCGCTCGCCTACTGATACATACCGTTCGCCGTATATAGTGGTCATGTTTGGACACGAATTGATGTTCCGTTGCCATCCTTAATAATGTTGGTAGTGCGGAAGTGATTTGCAATGGAGAAATGCAGCGTGAGCACAAGAAACAAAATATTGGACGCAATGTACGATCTTGTGGCAGAAGTCGGTTATGACAAAGCGTCTATCGGAAAGATTTGCGACTTTGTCGGTATATCCAAGCCGTCGGTGTACTACTACTTTCCCTCAAAAGAGGAGATTTTCACTACGCTCTTGGACAGCATGTTTCCGACCATTGACTATCAGCGCGACTACTCGCTAATAGTCGATAGGGACGGGTTCAAGGCCGCGCTTATCGAGCTCGGCAATTCAGTTATAGGTGGCTATCGAAGCGATGAAAAGCGCCGGCGCGTGCTGGCCGAGGTTAGCGTTCAAGCAAATCGAATTCCTGCAGTTCAGGAACATCAAGCGACGGCGACCAAACGAACCATGGATGCGCTTAAAGACATCCTTCTTCATGGTGTAGAGATTGGCGCGTTTTCCGATAGCGCCGACGTAATGCTCTACGTACAAATTCTTTATACCGTTCTAGAGGGAGCAAGCAATACGGTCGCTCAAGGTGAGGATATTGATGAGAAAGCGGTTTGGGCGGGAATAGTCGAGCTTATGTTCAAATAGACCAGCCAAGCTGAAGCGCATGTTGGCGCCCATGGTGCCTGCGGGCAACCTTTAAAACGAAAACAGGGGTCGACTCCAATCTGGCTTGGAGTCGACCCCTGTTGCGTGGCAATCTATGCCGGTGCAATCGGCGCTTATTACTTTTCAGCAGCCTTATTGAGAAAGCCGGAAACGATAGCAAACGCAGCAATCATAAGGTTGCAGGCAATGCAGAAGATAAATACTCCCTGGAATGACCCTGCCATGCCGTAAACCTTCATCATGACCGGCATTCCAAAAGCACCGACGACATAGCCCGCTGAGCAAACGATCGAATAGATCCTTCCAAAATCGCGTGATCCAAAGAGCGAGAGGAGAAGCATCGGCATTGCGGTTCCAACGATGGCGAACATGACATCGTTTACACCAGCTGCAATGATGGAAACGGTCTCATTGCTTCCGCCAATGATAAGAAGCAGGAATGAAAGAATGCTGACACCTGTCCATGCGACCGTTGCTTTAATAGCGCCAAGCTTGTCGCATGTTTTGCCCACGAAGGGATTTAGGAAGATATCGGAGAGTGAAGCTGCCGAGACCATTAAGCTTCCTACGATAGGATTGAAACCGACCTCGCTTGCATAGGTTGGAAACAGCTGGTTCATGCAGCAGGTGAGCTGCGCCACGCAAAGCAAGAGGACACAGAGAATAAAAGACGGCGTTTTCGCGGCATCGCGGAGTGCCATGCCCGAAAGGACATCTTCCTGCTCATCGGCGCTGCAGCTCTCATGGGTTTCGGAGGCGGTCTCTCCGTACGGAAGCATATTACGATCAGAGGGGTTAAGGCGAATGATAAATGCGCTTGCAGGCAAAATCATAGCTGCAGAAACGGCCGCAAGCACGATGTATCCCGTACGCCAGCCTTGCTGCTCGATGACCAGCGTAATGACAGGACTCAATAACAGCGTGCAGAGAGAATTAACGCCCCAAGCGAGGCCGATGGCGAGACCGGACGATTTGCTGAACCATTGGTCAATGACATCGGACATGCAGACGCCCGTTGTAAACGAAAAGCAGATGCCGATCACTGCGGCGGAGACGGTGAACATCCAGACCTCGGTGTAGAACGCCATTGCGGCGCCGGCGGCAATAAGGACGAGTTCAATGCAAATATGCCATGGTTTGCCGATTACTTTTGGAATGAAGCGACTCAAAAGCGGAAGCCCAAGCGCAAGGCCAAGAAGAATCGCGGTGAAATAGAAAGAAAAAGAAGTGTAGTCAAAGCCCAGATCTTCACATACTGGAGCAACGAATGAGCCGGCAATAATGCTATATGTGCCAGTTGTTCCGGCGGACATTAAGCCGAGCGCAATAACGACGACCCAAGCAAATGCGCCGCTTTCACGGAGACAATCTTTTTTGGCTGGTGTGGTGAGAGTCATGGTTGCTCCATTTCTATCGGCAATACATCCTATATGCCTACCGATAGGTATATAAACCAGAGGACTCTTCGTCAAGCATTAAGCGGGGAGAGGGAGTTCTTAACCTGCCGAACGGTAATTAGACCCCGTTTTCGCAAGGGTCTCAATGTGACAAAGGGACTGTCCCTTTGTCACATTATTCGGAGCGCAAGGCTTCCACGGGGTCTTTTTTGGATGCACTGCGGGCCGGCAGCAGGCCGGCAACAACCGTCAGCAGCACCGAAATCGCGATGAGCACCAGCGCATCCTGCACGGGTAGGCTCATCAGGTTGGGTACTTGTTTGGCAGCAAGCGCCCAGGAATTAACCGGGAAGCTCACGGCCACCACGACGACAATGGCAAAGACGCCGGCGATGAGGCCCTCGATAAAGGTCTCGGCGTTGAACACGTTTGCCACGTTACGCTTCGACGCGCCAATCGCGCGCAGAATGCCAATCTCCTTTTTGCGCTCCAGCACGCTGATGTACGTGATGATGCCGATCATGATGGAGCTCACCACCAGGCTGATACTCACGAATGCGATGAGCACCAAGCTGATGGTGTTCACGATGTCGGTCACCGAACCCATGATGATGCCCATGTAGTCTGTGTACGAAATTGCCCGATCATCGTGGCCAGCGGCTTTGACCTGCTTGTTGTACGCATCGATGCGATCGAGTACGCGCTCCTTGGCCTCAAAGTCGCGCGGGAAAATCTTGACCGAGATGGGATCCGCCTCGTCCGCATAACCCAACGTGGTCAGATTGTTGTCGTAGGTGAGCTTCGAAGCCTTGGCATAGCTCATCATGAGCGAACTCAGGTCCTCGGCGTCCATGTTGAAATGGATGGCGCGGGCAAAGGCGCTCGCATCCACACGCATAGCGCTCGCTAGGTTGGCAAAACTCAAAGACATCTGCGTCGCCATCTGGTCCATAAGCCCAGCCGTGCCTGCCTTGAGCTGAGCTGACACCGTCGCCGCAATCTGGTCGCTGATCGACTTCATCATCTGATCCATAGCCTGCTGCAGATACGGAGCCAGCTGCTTTTGCACATAGTCGGTCATCGCCTGCCGCAGGCGCTCGGCCAGGGCATCGCCGCCGAGGGCCTTCAGCTGAGCTAGGCATTGCTGGGCTGCGGCATCATGCTCAAGATACGTCGAGAATGCGGCAGAGAGCTTTGACGCGTCCTTAAGATCTTCGGGCGACAGCGCCTTAAACTGATCAGACTGCAAAAAGCCCTCGAACAGTTGGTTGGCAAGCGTTCCCACCTGCCGCATTTGCTCGGGCGTGAGTTCCAGACCGTCAAAGATGCCCGAGAAATCTGGGGCCGGTGCTTTGGCCATGATGTCGCTGAAGTCGACGTCCTTTCCAACGTCCGAAAGGTCAATGTCCAGCCCGGACAAGTCAATACCAGAAAGGTCGATACCGCCGGCCGCACCCGAAAGCGCAGATGTATCGAACGAAAACGCACTCTTGAGCGCCGCTTCGTCCACACTGAACATGCTGCCCAGGTCCACGCCTTGTTTGGCCTCGCCTTGCAGCTCATCGAAAGACTTGCCCGTAAAGACATCCGTCTCGGGGTGGGCGAGTTGCTCCTGCACAATCTGCGAATCGGCGGCGCGCTCCATAAGCTGGCGAGTCAGCGCATGCGTATAGGCAATGCCCGGAGACAACGCGCTCGCATTGGCCGTCTCGTTAGGTCGCACCACGCCCACAATGTGCACGTCGATGCCATCGGCAACCTTGGCGGCCATAAAGTCGGTGTCGCCAGACATGTCAGTCCACATGCCGGTCTCTTCGTTTTTGCGATACGCATCGGCCGGCGACAGCACCTTAAACGTCGTGGACAGCGCATCGTCGTAGGTAAAGTCGGTGCCGGTCTCGGGCGTCTCGATCTTACCGTCGGCCGTCATGGCACTGTTTACCAGATCGTTGAGCTCATCGATATCCAGCGCACCGATGCTGTAGAGCGTATAGTCGCCCACCGTGCCGCGGCTCGAAAGCACCATCACGGCTTCGTTAGCAGACGTAGGCCAATGCCCCGCCACGACGTCGTATTGGCTGTCGAGCAGGCTCTGGTCGTCAATCATTTCGTTGAAGACCGAGGTTCCCATGGACTCCATGCTCACCGTTGCTGCCGAGCTCGCGCCGCCGCTCATGGCCTCGGTCATGGCATTGGGCACCAGACGCACGGGCTTCTCGTCTCCCTTGCCCGCGCGATAGACAACCGGCGTTACGCCATAGCCGTACTGAATAGCGTTGACCTCTTTGTCGATGCCGTCGCCACCGGCATCGAGCCATGCCTTAAAGCTCGTCATGTCGTTGGACTTAACACTTGCAAACATATCCTTTACGGCCGTGACCACGGGAATCTTATCGGTTCCCGGAGCCTTGCCGTCGGTGCCGTCGTCGGATAAATCCTCGCCGTTGGACGCCTCATCATCCGCAGCCCCCTGTCCGCCCATCATGGACGACAGGTCGTAATCCTGCTTGGAAATGGTGAGCGGGTAGCTCGAGAGCGTATCCTCCTCGACCTTTTTGATGTAGCCGTTTACGC